>CAYNBK010000189.1:0-1510 GCA_964395485.1 uncultured Pseudomonadales bacterium | reverse complement strand
AGACAGTTTTTCCCTAATTAAATTTTTATACTTAGATAAAGATTCTTTACTGAATTCCAGTTTTCTGTCGCCGTCTTTAGTTTTAGACTTGATTTTTACGCCGATAGAAGTCAACTCTTTGTCTGTTATTGCTTCCGCCCCCATAAGGTAACTCCGATAAAGGTCTGGGTTTTTCACCACAACTCTTTCTATGGGCAAGCTATACTTTTTGGCAAATTCAAAATCGCGCTTATCGTGACCGGGTACGCCGACTACTGCGCCGGTGCCAACATGACCCAATACAAAGTCTGACACCCAAATCGGTAATTTTTTACCGTTCAAGTTATTGATTGCATAGAAGCCGGTAAAAACGCCGGTCTTTTCCCGCCCCTCAGCAATCCTGTCCTGTTCTGATTTGGCCTTGGCTGTCTTGACATATTGCTTTATTTCTTTGAACTTTGAACTTTGAATTTTGAATTTTGAACTTAGGAGCGCGGTGACGAATGGATGCTCTGGGGCCAACACGATAAAAGTAGCGCCGAAGTTGGTGTCCGGCCGGGTGGTAAAACAGGTGATGACCGGGTTTGCTTTTAATGCTTGATCGGCACCAACCCCAGGGGATTCAACTTGGCTTACAGCCAGGTGCAACCCCTGGGGTTTTTTGCCATTATGGCTATCACCATAAAGATGCTTAGCCATCAACGCCGCCTCATAGTCTATATTTATCCCTTCGCTCTTGCCTATCCAATTGCGCTGAGCTATACGAACTTTGTCTGACCAATCCAGCTTCTCCACATTGTTCAGCAAACGATCGGCATACTTGGTAATTTTGAAGAACCACTGTTTCATCCGGCGCTTTTCTACTTCATTTTTACAGCGCTCGCAAACAGTTTTGTCCGATTTTAACTCTGTCTGCTCATCTGATAAAGTAGTTTTACAGGCAGGACACCAGGTCACCAGGCTTTCTTTTTTTTCTGCCAGCCCTGCTTTAAACAATTCGCAAAAAATCCACTGGGTCCAGCGATAATACTCCGGCCGCATGACATCAACAAAATGATCCCAGTCAAACATATTACCGATTTCGCGCAGTTGTTTGACAAAGTTTGATATATTTCGCTTTGTCATTTCTTTGGGATGAACACCCATTTTAATGGCAAAATTTTCGCTGTGGATACCACCAGAGTCCACCCCCATCGGCTCGAATACATTATACCCACACATACGGGTGTAGCGGCCCCAAATATCGCTGCCGGTAAAAGCGTACATATTGCCAACATGCAAACCCTCTGCCGAAGGATAAGGATACATCATCAGGTTATAATATGGTTTTTTGGCGTGTTTTATATCGATCCGGTAAAAGCCGGAACGCTCCCACTCCTGCCGCCATTTAGCTTCGATGGTTTGGTGATTATAATTCAGTTTCATAAATTTAAAAAATTAAATATCAAAAATAAAAATGACAAATTAAAATTCAAAGATAAAAATGACATATTAAATTTTAAAAATAATGCTATCCCTTTTTCCCTTTAAG
>CAYNBK010000188.1:0-1531 GCA_964395485.1 uncultured Pseudomonadales bacterium | reverse complement strand
GCACTCGCCGCGCTACCTTTGAAAAATAGTTCGAATTTTTTCGTAAAGAGACCGCTTGACAAGATATATTAATAGTTGTAATATGTATTACATATTACAATTATTATAATTAAATATGACTCAGCTAGTTATACGTTTACCAGAAGAACAAAAAGCCTTGTTGGAACTGTTGGCAAACAGAAGGCAAGTTTCTTTGGGAGAATTAACTAGGGAGGCATTAAAGGAATATATCAGCAAAACTAAAGAGAGAAGTTTATTTGACAATTTGCTTAAGATAGCCAAAAGCAAAAAAAAACTTAAAGCACCAAGGGACTTATCCACAGGGTATAAAAAATACTTATACGGAAAATGATTTTTATAGACGCCTCATTTTATTTATCTCTACTTAACGCGAACGATTTTAATCACAACAAAGCCGTTAGCCAGGCAGACAAATTTAGAAGCGAGGATTATATGACTAGCCAGGCAGTACTGGGGGAGTTATTGACAGTGGGCTCGATGAGATACGACAAAGAGCTTACTATAGAGTTTGTTGAGGCAATATTGCAAAGTAATACGAGAGTAGTGCTGGAAAAATATAATTTGATAAAACGCGCATTTAGTATTTTTAAGAGTATCAAATCAAAAAATATTAGCTGGGTAGATTGTTTTTCTTTTGCTATTATTGAAAAGTTTAAAATACAAAAAATACTCACTTTTGACAAAGACTTTAAACGTTATTTTTTTAGTAAATAAGTATTTTTTACCGCCATTTTTTCATCATTGAAAGCCATCAGTTTAAGGGCTTTTTCATATTCAAACCAGCCGGCATCTTCCATTTCCCAGCCGTGTTTGGCGATATCACCGGACAAATACTCGCCTAAATAAAAATAGACAGTTTTGGCGATTTTAGTTTTTCCCCCGCCTGACTTATCCAGAGCGGAGTCGAAGGATTCCTGGTATCTTTTTACTCTTCTGGTAGATTCGTTTTGATTTTCTAATTTTGAATTTTGGACTTGTTTGGAGTTTGGAGTTTGAATATTGGAATTATTTCGCTTCAGCTCTGCCCAGTAGTTATATTTAGCCGCATAAACTGGTTTTTCATCAATAATTTTTACTTTAATCCCCAATTCTTCTTCTGTTTCGCGGACAGCGGCTTGAAGCTTATTTTCTCCTTTTTCAACAAGGCCCTTTGGCAGCACCCACTTATGGTAGCCCGAGTGTTTGCCCAGAGCAAATAAAATGGCTGATGACTGATGGTTGATGATTGATTTTTTAAAAACTACACAGCCGGCCGAAACCTCGGTTCTAAAATCATTTTTGATTTTTAGTTTTTCATTTTTCATTTGTTTTAGTGCCTCCAGCCAGAATTGAACTGACATTACCGGCTTCGGAGGCCGGTGTTTTATCCGTTAAACTATGGAGGCTGTTTAAATTTTGTGGTTAGCGGTGTTTTTTGATTGATGTTCGAACATTTTTTGACGAAAATCCGAATTCTGAATTTTAAAATCCAATCGCTCGGGCGGGCAAAAAGGAAGGGGGTTGGGGGGAA
>CAYNBK010000187.1:0-1558 GCA_964395485.1 uncultured Pseudomonadales bacterium | reverse complement strand
AGCTGAGTTTATCACCGGTCCTTATGCCTTTGAGCAAACTTGGGCGCCTAAGGAAAAGATTAGTGTGGCCAGGGCTCCGCTGGCCAGTGTGGGTAAGAAAAACCATTGCTATTGGTATATTGAGGATAAAGGCCAGATCATCGCCGCTGTCGGATGCAGGGAAAACAAATACGGCAGTAATGGCTGGGAAATGGATACAGACTATCTGGCAGTACATAAAGACTACCGCAGGGGCTGGCCAGTTTACTGATGCAGGCAGTAGAAAGCTATATTAAACAAAAAGGCGGCCGATACCTGCACATTCTAAGCTGTGATATTCCTTCCTACCAGCCAGCCAGGCAGTTTTTTGCCAGCCGAGGCTACAACAACCGAGTGGCAGAGATCCCCAACTACTATGTCCCGGGCAAGGGCAGGGTAGATTTTTACAAAGAGTTTTAAAGCCTTTCCGATTTATATTTATGCGCGTTTTTGTCTGAGAAAAAGGTGCAATATTTCGTTATTCGTTTCTCGTATTTGATTTCCTACCCATATACCACGGCTTAAATGATGATAATGTCCTTCTCCTTTTGCGGTCTGCATGCCGACAGACAAATCCATCAGCCACGGGTAGGCAGAGATCATTTGGACTCCGCGATATACAACTATTCCTGCCTGATTAATAGAACGGGAAGCATCATATTGCCGGGTTTGTGTTGCCAGTCTGCCAATAAAAGAACCGATTAAGCCCACTGCTTCTTCCATCTCCGTATCCATCCAATTTAAATAAGCAGTAAGATACTGCAGATGGTCGACAGTACAGCTAAATGCTTGAACAACATCCTGAAATCTTTTTATGGCAAAAACTGGATCAATCCAGTTCCCTCTATAAGGAATAGAATAAGTACAGACAGGAAAAGGGGAAAAACGGTCTTTTAAACATGTTATTGGCCCAAAAGAAAATTCCTTTGACACAGCAGTTTATTATACCCTTTTTGATAAATAGGGTATTTGAAGCAAGGATGTGTAAATATTTATTGTTATGAATAACCCCCTTTATATTGGGATATATTTTTAATATACTGGTCTTATGCCAAGTGAAACAGCAGACTTTACTCCATCAAGAAAGGGATGCAATTGGCTTGCAAGGCTTTTTCACAAAGGCCCAGAATCTACTGGGATAGGGTTAAAAAGTTGAGAGCGGATTTAAATGGGAAGAATTGCCCCTGCAGGAAGTAATTGCCAAACTGCCTAAATTGATTTTAGAATATCAGGAGAAAAAACAAAAAGCGTTTTCGATAGATTCTTCGATAGATTCCGCGGAAAAAACTAGGTTAACAGAAGATGAACTTGGCGTGCTTGACAATCTAACTTCAGAACCATCGGCGATTTTAATTTTACTGCCTGAAAATATAAAAAAAAAGAACGCGCAGCAAAGAAGAAAATTTGCTATAAAAAGACTTGGTTTAGTAGAAGAGGCGAAAGAGCAGGACTTTTTTACTGACATTTCCCCTGATGTGGAAGGATACTTACATAGCTATGGCAAGCTGGAAGGGCATGAACATTTTGAGACATATGATTT
>CAYNBK010000186.1:0-1565 GCA_964395485.1 uncultured Pseudomonadales bacterium | reverse complement strand
GAAAATATAAAAAACAAAAAGAAGAAAGTGGTGCACTTCAACTTAGAATGTAGGCAAAGACAAAATATAGCACAAAAACTATATAATGTCAAACTATAGGATAATGGATGATTGTTGAATTAATGAATTATTTGCCAGTGGTATAAGGTCTAGCAAGCACCGCAGTTTTTTTTATATTTCTAGGGCTATTTTAATGCCAAGAAGAAAAACCTTGCCCCTTTTATCATCCTGCCTAAGCGCCAGGGCTCTCTAACAAGGCGGAAAAGCCACTCGAGGCCGGCGCGCCTAGCCCAAAGCGGTGCCCTTTTTGTCCGGCCGGAAATATAATCAAAGGCCCCGCCGACACTCATGGCCACTTTTACCTTCAGTTTGGGTAAATTCTTGGCTATCCACAACTCCTGATAAGGGGCGCCATAAGCCACAAATAGCAAATGGGGCTTAAAGGCATTTATACGACGGATGCTTTCTTCCCTCTCGGCTTGGGTTTCCTGCCTGATGTCTGCGGCGCCGGAAAAGAAAGCCGCCTCCGGGCCCTCAACCCCGGGGGTTTTTTTGCCGCTTTTGCCAAGGACGAACCCTGTAGAATTGTGAGATCCGTCCTTTTTGTTTTCCCAATTGAGCTCTGAAGAAAGTTTAACTGCCGCTGTTTTAACCACATCAGGCTTGCCTCCCAATAAAAATACCCGCCAGCCTTTTTCTGCCGCCAGACTGCACAGGGCCAGCATAAAATCCACCCCGGGAATTCTCTCACAAGGACGGACCCCGCAGAATTGCGGGGTCCGTCCTTGCTGTCCCCGTTGGTTATTGAGTTTTTTATTTATCGCCCATACCAATCCGGCTCCGTCAGGGATATTCAAATCTGACAGGTTTAAAACCTTTAAAAAAACCGGATTTTTCTGCGCCAGCATAAGCTGTTCGGGGTTAGGTGTACTGATTTGATGTTGTTTGTTAGATTTCCCCCATTTCTCCACCAGAGAAAGCGCGTTTTGCATGGAAATAAGGTTTATTCTAACTCCGAAAACGCTGACAAAAGGCAATATTGGCTGTTTCGGGGGCATTAAGGGAGATTTTTTAGGCATATTTTTCTTAGCAGTCATAAGTTGAAAGTGCCAGAATAGGATAATTTGTATTTTTACTTATAAATAAAGCAATTTTGCATGCTAATTTTCCACTTTTTGCCGGCTGTTTGCCGACTTGAATTCTTCTTCAGCTGCTTCTGTCGCTCTTTGCTGCTGCCCGGTATTTCATTTTTTCACAAAAAAATGCTTTTTTCATTTTTATTTTTCTACCAAACTCGTAGAAATATATCTTTTTGTAACCCTAACCCTGAATCTTATTATATTAATTGATTGTGTGTGTATAAAAATATATTAAAGGGTATTGTATTTATTAAATATTATTAAAGTTATTAAAATTTGAGTATTTCTTTTACTCGGTGAATTTATGTTATTTTTACCTGTTTTTTTTATAAATTATCTATTTACAGCCGATATTTTTTATATTATAGGAAAAAATATTATAGTTCTTTCTGAAAGTTTTATACTTGTAGATTTAGTTTATTATAA
>CAYNBK010000185.1:0-1575 GCA_964395485.1 uncultured Pseudomonadales bacterium | reverse complement strand
ACGAGATAACAAAGACGCCCAACATTTTGTACAAGAAATTAAGTCCTCCAACATTTTTCAAAATAGAATTTTTATCTTCTCTCCCAAGGGCGATGTCTTTGAACTTCCCGAGCAATCAACCCCAATTGACTTCGCCTATGCCGTTCATACCGATATCGGTAACAAAGTAACCGGGGTGATTATCAATGACAAAATCGGAACCCTGAAACAGGAATTAAAAAATGGCGACCTGGTGGAGATTATAATTGATAAGAACCGCCCCGGACCCAGCAGTAATTGGCTCAAGTTTGTTAAGACTAAGCACGCCAAAGAAATGATTAAAAAGAACAGTAAAAACATCATATTTGACCGGATTAAGGGGTATTTTTCTAAGGAATAAAACTATCCAAAACAAAAAAGAAGACCTACAATGGCCTTCTTTTTTTATGTCTCTGAATTTAGAGAAAAGTGCAGGAGACGATATTAATCTATAGCTTTAAATGTTTTTGAAATTTCAGTTATTTCTTTAATTCTTTGCAGAATAAAATCATCGGCCGAATACTGAGCTCCCGAAATACCAAATATATATTCCTTGTTTTTCCCCAAGTAGGTTGGCTTAGGCCCATCTTCTTTTTGAATTTTATCCCACTGCCCTTGGCTGTGAACGCTAATATTAAAAACATTATCCTGTTGTTTAAAACCAAAATCGATGGAATTACTTTTACCATTAGCGCCAAAATCTAATACTCTGTCCGCAGTCTCAAAACCCTTCCATAACGCGGGAAAACTTAACTCAAATTTATATTGTGTATTTTTATAATCGGTTGACGCCACCTTGTCGATTAGTTTTAGAGAACTATCTATTTGGTCTTTAATTTTTTGACAACCATGGGGACGGCCAGAACCATCATCAAAACCAGTGCCGCAAGAGCTAACAAAAAGCAACCAATCTTTACTGATCTGGCTTGGATAAGCACTGCCCCCGGCGGAGCACTGATCAAAATCTTTTTTAAAATCTACTAAAGTTAAATAATGAGTAAGATTTGGCAAGACGGTAATCGTATAAATTTTATCATTTTGGCTATCGGCTTGATAGGTAAAACTGTAAATGGTCATTGACGAACCGGCAAAAGTCTTAACTAAACTATCAAAATAACCAGTCGAATGTTTACTGCCACAGTCTTTAGCCTGAGTAATTAATTCAGTTGCCGTTAAATTAAAAGGTTTTTCTATTTTATCAAGCTTGGCCTGTAAATTGCCCAGTGAATAACTAATTATATCGTCTTGAGCGATGCTTAATCGGGTGGTAGTGCCGGGAGTTAAATTATTAATTTGCTGTTGTAAATCGCTAACTTGATTTTTAAGCTGTTGATTTTCAACGCCCTGCTGGTTGTTGCTAGATATTGAGCAACCGGAAAGCGTTAAACTAAAAAATAAGGCTAAAAACACTAAAAGTCTTTTCATAAATTATTTTTTAAATATTTTAATATTAAGATTATACCATAAATAATAGACAATATCAATGACATCCTCCCCGCACTCAAAAAGACCATCATAAATGATGGTCTTTTTTCATACGGGGTTTCCTGTTATCGT
>CAYNBK010000184.1:0-1584 GCA_964395485.1 uncultured Pseudomonadales bacterium | reverse complement strand
AAAGTGGTTTGCTTTAGAGCCGGATGAAAGTCCGCTTCACGGTGGACCTTTCGGTCCTTACCGGCAGTCAGAAAGGCTGAAGCTATATAAGACTTATGCCGGCAAGTTGGTAAAAGAGGGAAAAGCATATTATTGTACTTGTTCGCCGGAGCGTTTGGCTAAAGTGCGAGAGGAAAAACAAAAAAAAGGCCTGCCGCCAATGTATGATGAACATTGTCGGGAACTGCACTTGGATAAAAAAAACCTGGCAGAAGGGGCTTACGTTATAAGATTGAAAGCCCCAAAAGATACAAAAATTGTGGTAAAAGATCTTTTGCGAGGGGATATTATTTTTGACAGCAATACAATCGATGACCAGATAATTTTAAAATCAGACGGTTTTCCTACTTACCATTTGGCAGTAGTAGTGGATGACCACAGTATGCAAATTAGCCATATGGTGAGGGCAGAGGAGTGGCTTCCAAGCGCCCCAAAAAACTGGCTATTGTATGAATATTTTGGTTGGGAAAAACCGATTTTTATCCATACACCGATCCTGCGTAACCCTGATCATTCCAAAATGTCCAAACGCCAGGGCCATACAGCCTCGTCCTGGTATCAGGAAAGGTTTATAAAAGAAGCGATATTAAATTATCTTTCTTTGCTGGGTTGGTCGCATCCGGAGGAAAAAGAGATTTTCGGTCTTGACGAGTTTATCAAGTATTTTGACTTAAAAGATATGTCTGTGAGCGGGCCGGTGTTTGACCTAAAAAAACTGGAATATATCAATGGGATTTACATCCGGCAGATGAGAGAGAAGAGCTTAACAGATATTTTAAAACAAAAAACCTCTTTTTTAAATATTCCGGATAGCTGGTGGCCGAAAATAATACCACTGGTCAAAGAAAGAATAAAAGATTTTTCACCGGAATCATTAGATTTGTGGTTGGGCTTTTATTCAACTCCTCCGGTGTTTAATAAAGACATTGTTGTAAAACCCCGGGGTGCTAATGAACCTCTCGTTGGCCAGAAACCCCAGGGGTTACACCTGGCCGAAGGCAAAGTTGGAACACATGTTAAAGCCGACAAAACTGGCAAAAAACCCCAGGGGTTGCCTTCGGTATCCCCTGGGGTTAGTGCCGTAAGTCCTACTGTTTTTAAAGACCCCCTTCTTGCTAAGATTCAACTGCAGGCTATGTACGACTTGCTTGAAAAAATAAAAGAGGGAGATTGGCAGTTTGAAAATTTACAAAAGCAATTACTTTACCTGGTAGATAACACCGAGGGTTGGAAGCGCCCCGGCTTTTTTCTGAACTTACGGCTGGCAGTAACAGGAAGTAAAATTTCCCCTCCGCTTATTGAGTCGATGGAGATTATCGGTAAAAAAGGAAGTTTACAGCGGGTTAAAGATACAATTAAACTTCTTTAATATTTATCTCTTTCTTGATAAAATACGAATAAATTGCGGGATCATCTAGTGGTAGGATGCGAGACTCTGAATCTCGTCACCTAGGTTCGAATCCTAGTCCCGCAGCTAGTAAGAATTGGAAGGAGGTCGGGAGGTAGCGCTTTCCGCGCCCGCCTCCGCGGAAAGCGCGTCAAATC
>CAYNBK010000183.1:0-1602 GCA_964395485.1 uncultured Pseudomonadales bacterium | reverse complement strand
ATTTAAAAACCTGATTTCGAATAATATGCACAAAAGGTATTGTACCTTCTATGTTATAAACCTTTTTTTTGCTTGACAGAGCATATGTGTTATATTATCCTGTACATATATGTACAGGACAGATAATCACAAGCAGTCCAAATTGCAAATTTTGTTAAAAGAAGATAGAAAGCTTTTCCATAGCCGAGATTTGGCCCTGCTATGGGAGATTGACAATAAAAACACGCTTTATACCTCTATTAAAAGATATGTCAAAAAAGGGATCCTAAATCCAATTCATAAAGGCTTTTACAGTACTATTTCTCTTGACAGGTTTGATCCATTCAGTCTGGGCGTTTCCTTTTTACATCAGTACGCTTATATCAGTACAGAGACGGTTTTAGCCCGCGCCGGCATTATCCAACAGGATTTAAACTATATTACTTTGGTGTCGTCGCTTTCCAAAAAGTTCAGCATCGGAGAACAGCGCTATTTCTGCCGTAAAATGAAGGATAAACTACTGTATCAGGGCATGGGGATAGTTGATAAAAGCAATTACAAAGAAGCAGAAACAGAAAGAGCAGTGGCAGACCTGCTTTATTTTAACCCCAATTATTATTTTGACAATGCCGGTCAAATAGATTGGGAAAAAGTTAAATATATTCAAAGAAAGGCAGGTTTTATATGATTTTGCCAAGATCAAAAGATGCCATCCATAAAGCTTGGCTGCTGCGTTTATTAATCCACCTAATAGATGATCCTCTACTGGCTTCAAATTTGTTTTTTAAGGGCGGCAGCTGTGCCGCTATGCTGGGCTGGCTGGACCGTTTTTCAATAGATTTGGATTTTGACCTGGCGGCGGGAGCAGACAAGGAAAAACTAAGAAAAAACCTGTATAAAATCTATAAAAAGATGGGCTTGCAAGTTAAAGACGAAAGTAAGCGGGTTTTGCAGTTTTTTTTACGCTACCCAATGAAACCAGGACAAAGAAATACCATTAAACTGGATATTATTGATCTTTCTACAGCCAGCAATCAATATAGCAGGCAGTATTTGGCAGATATTGACCGCTATGCTATTTGTCAAAGCCAGGCAACCATGTTTAGTCATAAACTGGTCGCCCTAATGGACCGCTATGAGCGTTTTGGTTCTATCGCCGGACGGGACATTTATGATATCCACTATTTTTTCGTCAATGGTTTTTCTTATGACAGTAAAGTACTTAGTGAAAGAACAGGATTGAAGGCTTCGGTATACCTAGAAAAACTGCTAACTTTTATTGAAAAAAAAGTAAATATGAGAAATATTGACGAGGATTTGAATGTGCTCTTGCCTCCGGAAAAATTTAAAGCCATCCGCCAGAGCCTAAAAACAGAAGTATTAATTTTGTTAAAAGATGAGACAAACAGGCTAAGGGGTGTTTGACTTATTATGCAAGGACCGTCCTTGCATAGCTTGTATCGGTTCATTTTCTTGACAAAGACCTTTTATTGCCCTCATAATAGGACTATCTATGAAGTTGGTAAATTTGTTTTTTCTTTCTGTCTTGTTCTTTGCTATACCCGGTACTGTTTCCGCCGCCGAGTCCACCTACTATATCCACTCCGACCACCTTGGCTCTAC
>CAYNBK010000182.1:0-1606 GCA_964395485.1 uncultured Pseudomonadales bacterium | reverse complement strand
TGACCTTTTAACTCTATTTTAGCACTATTCTGTGGTTAACTTAAGACCACTTCGAAGGCAAGTGTGAAAACCTTAAAAACAATCCTTTAAAGGGTTGTTTTATAATTATTTTGGACTCTTGTCAAAATATTCTTTCATTTTACGCCTGCCAGCGCCGCTTTTCCACCACAATTCACGCTTTTTAGCTTCCTGTAATGTCTTAAATTGTTCGGAAAATAATAGTTTTAGCGGTCTGCGATACTTTGTCGATTTAACTTGTCCAAAATTGTGCTTCTTAAGTCGTTCTATTAGATTATTGCAATGACCAATGTAAGTTCTTTTGTCTTTAAAGCTAAATAGGCAATAAACAAGAAACATTCTTGTTGAGCGGGCCGCCTCGTCCCAAAAGGGCGAGCGGAATCGAACCGCCATCTCGATCTTGGCATGATCGCATAATAACCACTATACTACGCCCGCAGTAATTCTTTCTGATATAAATTTAGCCAAACAAATATTTTTTCCTTAAGGCCTCTACTGCAGACATTTATTGTGCAAATTCCGTGAGAAAGTCTTTTGGTTGGATGTCGTCCTTGGATGAACTGAGTTTTTTGAAATTGATTTTGTGGAATTCTCAAAGCGTTACTCCAGAATTTTTTACACGATGCCTCATTCAAATCTGGATAAAGAATCATATATATCTTTATTTTGTCACGTGGAGTGAGACAAACATTTTGCAAAAAATAAGAAAAAAAGCCTATTGAATCTGCGCCTCACCAAGTCAGACTTGACTTCGCAAGGGCTTCGGCCCGCTTCACCACAGCCAAAGCTACGGCAATGGCTCCGATAATGATGATATGTTGTTTGGTTTTGGGAGGTTCGTAGAGCATTTTTGTTTCAAGGGGATTTTTGGTTGGTTTTAGTTATAGCACAAAAAAAGGGGGGGGGATAGGAAAGTTATCCACAGTTGTTTTTTGACGAAGGCTTAGCTTTCGTCAAACTTCTTACCCCATCTGCAACTTCCGGAGCTGGACGATTTCATCCCGGATCACCGCCGCTTTTTCGAATTCCATATTTCGGGCGGCGGTTTTCATTTCGGCCTCTTTTTGCTTGATATATCCGGCGATGTCTTCGAGCGACTCCAATTTCACGAATTCGCGCGGGACTTCCGGCTGGAGTTCGTGATCAACAATTGAAGCAATCAACACCGCGATTATAAATGTGATAATATTCATTTTCCACAAGAGGTGTTTTTCTCATAGTGTTTCATCTCTTTCCTAAAGTTCGACTTTAGGAAGGGTTAACGTCTTCCTAACATTCAATGTTAGGATAACAAAAAAGAGCAAAACTATCAAATTTTGCCCTTTATCTTATTCTCAAAACTTTTTCCGCTCTTTCCTAACATTGAATGTTAGGAGAGTTACATACAACAAACATAAGCCTGACCAATATCCCCATCATAACACCATCCGTGACTACAAACACCGTTTGGCGGACGCAGAAAAGAGTAGGTGGAGTAGTTGCCACAGTCATGACAGTAGCCGTAGCCGCCAGCAGAACCCTTATTTTTAAAGCCTGTGATACAGGCAGCGTCAGTTGAATCATTTTTATACGAAACATAGCATCCCCC
>CAYNBK010000181.1:0-1611 GCA_964395485.1 uncultured Pseudomonadales bacterium | reverse complement strand
AACACTCACCACCCGTCTATCAGTAAAGAAATTTATACAAAATCAATGGCGGCTTTAGTAAGGGAAGCTTAAACAAATATGCCGGTTCCTAATTTTCAGTACAAAAAACCAGAGAAAAAGGCGATACGCGACGCTTTCGGTAAAGCAATGTTAGAGCTGGGCGAAAAACATGAGGATGTAGTAGTATTAACGGATGATTTATGCTCTTCGACAAGGCTAGACGCTTTTAAAGACAGCTTTCCTGACCGATTTTTTCAAGTCGGAGTGGCGGAACAGAATCTGGTAGGTATAGCCACCGGTTTAGCTATGACCGGAAAAATACCGTTTGCCGCCAGTTTTGCTAGTTTTTGTCCGGGAAGATGCTTGGACCAGATTAGGATGCAGATTTGTTTAAATAAACTGAAAGTAGTAATAGTTGGATCGCATGCCGGCCTTTCTCATCCCAAAGATGGAGTATCAGTACAAGCTACCGAAGACATTGCCATCATGCGTTCTATGCCGCATATGGTAGTAGTTGTTCCCGCTGACTATAATCAAACCATAGCAGCAGTTCAAGCAATTTATGCCTGCAAACAAGCAGTATATATTCGGATCGCCAGAGAGCCGACAGCGGTGTTTAGCAAAAAAAGCATTTTTAAAATTGGCCAGGCCCAGTTGTTAAAAACTGGCGGAAACCTTACCCTTATTAGCGCTGGTCCTTTGCTTGCCGAAGTTTTGCAGGCTGCGCAAAAAGCAGAATCATTTGGTATTAGCTGTGAAGTGATTAACCTATCTACAATAAAACCGATTGACAGTAAAACTATTATTAGATCTGCCAAAAAGACCAAAGCGATATTAACAATAGAAGACCATCAACAACAGGGTGGACTTGGTTCTGCAGTAGCCGAAGTAATTGTAAAAAACTATCCGGTAAAAATGCAGATTATGGGTCTTAATAACGAATTTGGCCGTACTTCAAAGGATTATCAATCTCTGATAAAATATTACCACTTAGATAGTGACAGTATTTTATCAGAGATAAAAAAGATAAAGGCAGTTAAAAAATATTCATGAAAATTATCGCCGACCTCCATCTCCACTCTAAATATTCACGGGCTGTTTCCGGGCAAATGGTGTTGCCGGTAATGGCTGAGTGGGCCCAAAAAAAGGGAATAGACTTACTGGCTATTCCGGACTGGACTCATCCGCTCTGGCTTAAGGAGATTGAATCGTTGATAGAAGAGGCAGGGCCGGGTGTATATCGACTAAAAGATAAAAACAGTACGGTTCGTTTTGTTTTTAGTACGGAGATTTCTTCAATTTATTCTCAGGGGGGGAAAGGCAGACGAATTCACAATCTGATTATGGCACCTTCGATAGCTACGGTTAATAAAATAAATGATGAGTTGAAAAAAAGAGGGATGAATTTATTTTCCGATGGCCGGCCGATTATTAGTTTGTCGTCTATTCAGCTGGCAGAGTTGGTTTTTTCCATAGATGAAAATTGTTTTATTGTTCCGGCGCATATTTGGACTCCTTGGTTTTCTATGTTTGGGTCCAAGTCCGGTTTTGATTCGATAGAGGAGTGTTGGGGTGATTACGCCAAGAACATTTTTGCCATAGAGACAGGCT
>CAYNBK010000180.1:0-1624 GCA_964395485.1 uncultured Pseudomonadales bacterium | reverse complement strand
AATTCGCGCGCCCATGACGCCGCCGACAATCAGCCAGACCGCCAGGTCAAGAATAGTTTCCGGTTTTAGGTTAGATGATTTTGCCAAATAAATGGCAACGGCTATGGCGAACAAAACTCCGAGCACGATAAAAACGCCGTACCAATAGATATTTATTGGGCCGATTGAAAATAATACAGGTGAGGGGTGAAAAGTATGGAGAAAATTAAACATAAAGCTTGCTGTCATTCCCGCGCAGGCGGCCCGCCTGCCGGACGGGCAGGGAATCCAGAAAGATTTTAATTTCACCTAATTGTTCCCTCGTTAGGTGTTTTTTATTTTCTTGCGCAATTATTACTACAGTTTATCGCTGCCGCGGGCCTTACTTTTTATAACTAAAAAGTAAGCAAAAAGTTTCGGGGAGTTCCGATTGGCTATCAATTTAAATCTTCTTATTACTGTAAGCAGGGGCGCCAACTCCACTCCCCGAACCTGGATGATTTTGAAATGTTTGATATTACCATTTTCTCTTTTTAAAACAATTTAGTCAAATAAAAAAGAGGATCCTAATGAAAGCGATCCTCAGTTTGGTTAAGCCCGCAACACGCGCGGCCGGCCTTCCTGGTCGGTGGCGCGCGGGAAAAAATGTGTCCCGAACGGCGAATGTTGAAATACCCCGTTGCATTTGCAACAGACAATATTTTCGTAACCGCCGGAAAGGACAGATAGCTCTGGAACGAGGTTGGGTGCCCCGCAGTTGGGGCAGGATATCGTTTTCATACCCGCCTCCTTAGTGGTGTTGGAGTTTGGCGTGATAACCATACTTTGCCCGCCGTTGTCTTCTTGGTCGATTCCATCTCCAGAGACCGATAACCAGGGCAACAACGACGACCCCCAGAAAACTCAAAAACACCATCAGGAAGGACGACTGGATGCCCGAGAAATGGTCCCAGCCGCTGGCGTAGTAGTTCATCGTGCCGATAACCGCGATTAATGCTATAATAGCCATAATCGCGCCGTATACCGTTGTTCTTTTTTCATTTTTCATTTTTCTCCTCCTAATCTTTTAGCCAAACCCTTCTCAATTTTTATACAGCCATTTTTTATGAGAAGGATAATTATGCCCAGTGCCAGCAGAATGACGCCTGTGGCAATTTTGCCGGCAAGCAAATAAATCTCTCGGTCCGTGTAAATTTCCGGCGGCCTGAAATATATGCCGCTGACCAGCCCGACGGAAAGGGCTATACTAAAAACAATAATACTGATGCAAAAATAAATCTGGGACATAGCCCCTCCTTTCTCTTTCCTTTCTCTTTGACGGTTTATTTTTTATTACCCCGAAACTGCCGGTATTTAACCCCCTTAATCCCCCTTTGGAAGGGGGACTTTTTAACGGCAATTTTGGGGTAATAAACAGGTTTTTAAAGGGCAAAATATATTATTCCACGATAGCACATTTTTAATATTCTGTCAATAGTTTTAAAAAAGCGGGAAAATCCGCTTTTTGTATTTGGAGTTATGGGTTATAAGTTACGAGTTTTGAGATTTAAGTTTTTTCTCGGTTTTCAGTATGGCTAAAGTAGTTTTTATCACCGTATCAGGATTTAAGGAAATACTATCAATGCCGCACTTTACTAAAAATTTG
>CAYNBK010000179.1:0-1693 GCA_964395485.1 uncultured Pseudomonadales bacterium | reverse complement strand
GTCCGTAAAAACAATTTTTACTGCCTCTCTGCCTTGTCCCAGCACTTTTCCCTTATATTTGAAAAATGAGCCCGACTTCTCGATCACACCCATTTCTACCCCGACATCCAGCACGCTTCCGGATTGCGATATGCCGCCCTCATTCATAATATCAAGCTCCGCTATCCTAAAAGGAGGGGCAACTTTATTTTTTACCACCTTTACTCTATGTCTGGATCCGATTATTTTATCTCCATCGGTAATAGTGCCTATTTTTCTGGAATCCAAACGGATCGAAGAATAAAACTTTAAAGCTTGACCGCCGGTAGTGGTTTCCGGGTTGCCAAACATTACTCCTATTTTCATCCTGATTTGGTTGGTAAAAATCATCACCGTTTTTGACCTGGCGATCGCGCTGGTCAGCTTGCGCATAGCCTGGCTCATCAGCCTGGCTTGCATTCCCATCATCGCATCCCCCATATCACCCTCTATTTCCGCTTTGGGGACCAAAGCCGCTACACTATCAATCACAATTACATCAAGCGCTCCGGAACGGATAAGCGTCTCGGCTATTTCCAATGCTTGCTCGCCCGAATCCGGCTGGGAAACAATAAGGTCATCCAAATTTACGCCAATACCGTCTGCTCGCAGAGGATCAAGCGCATGCTCGGCATCAATAAAAGCGGCCGCTCCGCCTTTTTTCTGCGCTTCGGCGATTATATGCAAACATATGGTAGTTTTCCCCGATGCTTCCGGCCCGTATATTTCAACTATTCTGCCTTTGGGCACACCACCTATTCCCAGAGCCAAATCCAAGGCTATTGATCCCGTAGAAATCACGTCCGCCTGTTTTTTCAGCTGGGCATCGCCGAGCTTCATGATCGAGCCACTGCCATATTGCTTAGTTATTTGGGCCATCGCTACTTTAATTGCTTCATTTTTTTGGGATACGTCATCTTTCTTGGACATAAAAGCTCCTTTTTTCCAATTTAAAAGTGTATTAACGCATTAATACACTAAATTTGTATATATTTATTCTACCGTAGCCGAAAATTAACCGCAAGCCCAAAAAAGCAAACATGGAAGCAGCTTAACAGCTCTTACAATTTGTATATATTTACAGTTTAGCACATCTCTCTTTTTATTTTCAAAGGAAAACCTCCAGTTTTAAAAAATTTAAAAACATGATTTCGAATAATATGCACAAAAGGTATTGTACCTTCTATGCAGCTCTTACAATTTTTTCTTTCCAATCCCCTATTAAAAATGATAAAATACCAAAGCAGTTTATCTGCAGGCGGGGCAGTATAATGGTTAGCATAAACGCCTACCTGCCGGCAGGCAGGCATGGGGTGCGAGATGTGGTATGTTTATAAGATTATCAATAAGGCTCAAAATTACCAATATATCGGCTTAACTAAAAATATTCGTAAAAGGTTAGAACTACATAATAAGGGCTATACTCAATCTACCAAACCCTATCGGCCATTTGATCAAATAATCGTCATTGATCAAAGTCTTTTTCGAAAAGACGCTAGAAATAAAGAAAAATATTATAAATCAGGCTCTGGTCGGGAACTATTAAAAAAGCGGGGCGTAGTATAATGGTTAGCATAAACGCATGGGGTGCGTTTGATCCCGGTTCGATTCCGGGCGCCCCGACCAAGTTAGACATTGGGAGTTTTCGGAAGAAGGTACGCGCTCGCTTCGCGCG
>CAYNBK010000178.1:0-1703 GCA_964395485.1 uncultured Pseudomonadales bacterium | reverse complement strand
ATGGGTGCCCCCAAAAGCACATAATTGTCGATCAAAGGGGTTATGCAAAGCTCTCTGGATACTCAAAGCCAAGGCATCCAATATAATGTTTCTTGATCGTTTCGCCGATACCCTGGAAGAACATTGGCAAGGTATCCTCGCTTACTACGATCACAAGATTTCAACAGGTCCGCTGGAAGGTACCAACAACAAAATTAAAACTCTTCAACGTCAGGCTTATGGCTTTCGCGATATGGAGTTTTTTAGACTCAAAATTTATGCCCTTCACCGAACCAGGTACGCTTTAGTCGGATGAACCTATTTTTTTACTTCTTTGCTTTAGGATGGCAACCAGTGCAGGTTGTAGGCGCAGCGGCCGGATCCGTTGATTTCAACCCTTTTTTCTTATTGAATTTCTGGTGGCAGCTTTTGCAATTATCATGAAGCGCATTGGCATGGTATTCGCGTTTTTGCTTTGCTGTCAGCCCCTTAGCGGCTTTGCCGGTGATATATCCGGCTTTTTTGTGGCACTCGATGCAGTTTTTTACCGCATCACCCTTTTTCAGATTATTGAGTGGTTTATTATTCTCGTCGTGGTGACATTCTCCGCAGCCGGCCTTGTATTCCTCAACATGCTTCTTGTGCGAAAACATGACTAAGCTCTTTGTATGTTTCTTATAAGCCGCGTTTTCCATTTTGATTACATCACCCACTTCTGTTCCCGCATAAATTCCCACCGCCAGAAACATAGTAGCGATTCCGACAATAGTTGTTATCAGCAAAAAAGATCTTTTTTTCATAAACTCCATTAATCCTCCTTTCGGGTTTTTTACATTATGGAAAATTTCTATCAGGAATAATAAGTTTTGTCAACAAATATCAAACATTTTTCTAAGAATCATTATTGTCCTTTTTGGGCTTTTTTTTGCCAAAGACCTTGGCGCCCAGGATACTTATTTCATACAGTATCATTAAGGGAACGGCCATCATGATTTGGGATATAACATCTGGACCGGGGGTTAAAATAGCCGCACCGATAAAAATTAAGACTATAGCATATTTTCTGTTTTGCTTTAAAAAATCGACTGAAACAAGTCCCAATCTGGCAAGAAAAGTTATAACCACTGGAAGTTCAAACACAAGTCCAAAGGCCAGCAATAACTTTGCAGCAAAACTTAAATATTCGCGGATGGACGGGAGCGGCCGGATCGTTTCAGTGGCAAATCCTAAAAAGAATTTAAAACCAACGGGAAAAACTAAAAAATATCCAAAAAGCGCTCCGCCAATAAAAAAAAAAGAAGAAAGAAGAACTATCGGAATAATAACCCGCTTTTCTTTTTTATACAGACCGGGAGCAACAAACATCCAGAATTGATAGAGTATAACCGGTGCCGCGAGGATGATGCCGGAGATAAAAGCGACCTTTAAATATGTAAAAAAGGCCTCGGAAAGACCGGTGAAGATAAGTTTATCACCCGCTTTCATGGCTGAAAGCAAGGGTTTGATTAAGAGTTGAAACAGCTTTTCCTTGAACCCATATGAAATAACAAAACCTATACCGACAGCTATAAAACAGACAATGAGCCGGCGTCTAAGCTCTTCCAGGTGAGCAGTAAAAGGAATTTTTTCATCCTCGTTCATCTTTTAAAGATCCAGGCGGCTCTTTTGGTCCTTTCTTCTCCACTGGTTGGTCGCTTTTTTGATCATAAGGGGAAGCATAAGAA
>CAYNBK010000177.1:0-1704 GCA_964395485.1 uncultured Pseudomonadales bacterium | reverse complement strand
AAAAAGAGTAACAAGGGCAGAGCTTGATAAAATAATAAAAGCGGGCGAGATTTTCGACGCCAGTTCACTATTGTGTTACTATTTATTTAAAGATAATAAAAATTATTAAATTATTTAAAGTTTAGAATATTGGGACATTAGGGTTTTTATTTTATGAAACATAAAATTTTGGTTACCGGCGGAGCAGGTTTTATCGGCTCGAATTTTATCAATTACTGGCTGAAAAAGCGTCCGGAAGACAAAATAATCAACCTGGACAAGCTGACTTATGCCGGCAATTTAGATAATTTGGGAGACCTTAAAAGCAATCCAAACTATTCCTTTTTTAAGGCAGATATTTGCGATATAGATGCAGTTGACCATCTAATGAAGGGAGTAGATACGGTAGTTCATTTTGCGGCCGAGTCTCATGTTGACCGCTCGATCGAGGGGCCTGAGGTGTTTGTCCAAACAAATGTTTATGGAACATACGTGCTTTTGGAAGCGGCCAAAAAGCACAAGGTAAAGCGTTTCCACCACATATCCACTGATGAGGTTTATGGTTCGCTTGCTTTGGGCTCAGAGCAAAAATTTAACGAGAAAACAGCTTTTGCCCCAAATTCCCCTTATGCGGCCAGCAAGGCCGGTTCTGACTGTATGGTTCGGGCTTATTATAAAACCTATGGTTTGCCCATTACCATTAGCAATACCTCAAACAATTTTGGTCCTTATCAGTTTCCGGAAAAGTTTATCCCCCAAACTATCAGCAATTTACTGGAGGATAAACAGGTGCCCATTTATGGTGATGGCCGGCAGGTGAGGGACTGGCTGTATGTAGAAGATCACTGTCGGGCAATTGAGCTTATTTTGGATAAAGGAAGAGAGGGTGAAACTTATCTTATCGGCGGTTTGACCGAAGATATTCAGAATATCGAAGTAGCCCAAAAAATCTGCCGGAAACTCGGAAAGAGTGAAAACTTGCTAAAACTTGTCACAGATCGGCCCGGACACGATGTGCGTTATGCCATAGATTGGTCAAAAGTAAAAAATGAGTTGGATTACAGGCCGGAATACGATTTTGATACTTATCTATCTAAAACCATAGATTGGTACAAAAAAAACCAGGATTGGTGGCAAAAGATTAAATCAGGGGAATACAAAAATTTTTATGCCAAATGGTATAAAAACTAGATAAATTATAATCTAGCTAAAATTATCAATTATCAAATTCCAATATACAAACAATTTTCAATTAAAAAATTCAAAAAACAAAACGTTTTGAAATTTGTTGTTTTTAATTATAATTTGTTTGGAATTTGGAGTTTGAGGTTTGGAAATTAATTTTTATGTTAATAAAAATACTTACTACCGGTTTGTCCGGTCTAGTCGGCTCCAGAATTGCTGAACTTCTAGGAAATAAGTATCAATTTGCTCCTTTGTCTTATGAGGATGGAGTAGACATAACAAAACCGGAAACTTTACAAAAAGCGATAAAGCAGCATAAGGGTGCTAAAGTTTTTCTGCATTTGGCCGCATATACAGATGTAGACGGAGCCTGGCGGCAGAAGGGCGATAAAAACGGCCCTTGCTATAAAATAAACGTTGACGGCACAAAAAATATTGTAAAATATTGCCAAAAATACGGCTTTTATCTTATCCATATTTCGACAGATTTTGTGTTTGACGGCAAAAACCCGCCGAAAGGAGGGTATAGTGAGAGCGATA
>CAYNBK010000176.1:0-1722 GCA_964395485.1 uncultured Pseudomonadales bacterium | reverse complement strand
GGATTTGGCCTACTTCAATTGCTGTTAGTTTGTAGGTGGATTGAACGACTGCCTTATTGCTGTCGTTTATTTGCCGGTTTATTTGTTCCAGCGCCGCGATAAGATCCGGCAATAGGTTTAGATTGTGGCCGGCTTTTAAAAACTCGATAACCCCTTTGGCTATTTTGGCTATTTCTTTATTCATCCTAGCTTAAGAATCTTTTATATTTTAATTTTTTCCAGCTTTTTAATTTCTTCGGCTACTATTCCTTTTTCTGTTTTGGATCCCAAGTGTTCCTGCAGGATTTTTCGGGTAGTATTGATTACCAGGTCGGACAACTTTTCCCTGGCTTCTTTTTCTTTTGCCTGCATTTTTTTCTCAAACTCTTCATATTGTTTTTGCGCTTCTTTTTTGGCTTCTGACCTGGCTTTAACAACAAGTTCATCTCTTTTTTCTGCCGCCGCCTTTTCTGCTTTGGCAAACTCCTTCCGTATGTCTTCCTGGAGTTTTTGCTTCATTTTGCTTTGTGTGCTTGCCAGTTCATCTTTTATTCTTATGCTTTCCTCGGCAGCTTTGACTGCTTCTTGCTGTTTTTTTGCCCGCTTGTCCAAGTTTTCCAAAATAGGGCCAAACAGGTATTTTTTAAAAACAAAATATACAACAAGAAAACTGACGATCTGCCCTGCCAGTGGTATAGGACTTATTCCGATAGAACTTAATATGGTCATTTGTTAAGTTTTATGTAAATTTAATAACAAGCGAGATTACCAGTGCATAAATAGCGATTGCTTCGGCAAAGGCTACACCCAAAACCATAGCCGTTTGGACTTTGTCGGCCGCTTCCGGATTGCGCCCGATTGCCTCTAGTCCCTTGGCAACTATTTTACCGATAGCCATAGCCGGACCAAAACCGCCGATTGCGATTGTCAGGCCAATAATTAATGTTTTTATATCAATGCCGCTTGCTACGGCAACTATTTCTTCTGCCATTTTTCCCCCTTTTGAAAATCCGCTTTACTGCGGAATTTTTTAATAAATAATAGGTTTCAGGTTCCAGGGTCTAGGTCTTATTATCCATTATTCATCATCCATTATCTATCACTCAACATTCATCCTAATGGTGTGCTTCTACCGCCAGTTTTAGAAATACCAATGTTAGCATAACAAAAACCAGCGACTGGATAAAGCCGACAAATATTTCAAGCCCAATAAAGGGAAGGCTGGCAAGAAAGGGGATCATCGTGCCGATGACGGTAAGCAACACCTCTCCTGCAAAAATATTGCCAAAAAGCCGGAATGCAAAAGATATTATTTTGGCAAATTCGGAAATAAATTCCAAGAGCCCCACAAAAGTATGTATAGGGTTTTTCAGGGTAAAAAACTTTTGTAAATAATTTGCGCCCATGCTTTTAATGCCATAGTATTGGATTGCCCCTACCGAGATGAGTGCTAGTGCCAAGGTGGTATTGATATCAGCGGTTGCACCCCGAAAAATAGGGATAAGTTCGACAGTGCCATGCAGTTCTTCTTTTATTCCGATCGTGCCAAAGCCTGGCAGCAATCCTGTCCAGCTGCCTAGCAGTATTACTACAAAAAAACTGGCAGCTAGAGGAAAAAAGCGCCGGGCTTTATCACCGGCGGCGGAGTGGAATAGACCTAAGAGTCCTTCAGTAATTACTTCAAGCAGATTTTGTAAGCTTTTGCCCTTAGGGACAAAGTCGATTTTTTTAGTGGAAAAATAA
>CAYNBK010000175.1:0-1734 GCA_964395485.1 uncultured Pseudomonadales bacterium | reverse complement strand
ACCCCCCTTACATCATACGCTCTAAATATATTTTGATTTGTTGTTCGCATAAATTAAATTTTGTTTATTAAACAGCGTTACTTGAAAATTAAATAACTTAAATATAAAACTAATAGCAATGTAATGCTTACAATATATTCTATGGTTGTGTTGGACGGAATAAATCCTTCAAATGGTTTGCTTGAAAAAGGATAGAGAAGCAGGTTGTCAAACTTCATTAGGACATCCATTATAACATGCAGGACAAGGCCAATGCCCGGTAAAAACACGAATTTATTACTTGTTTGCCAAAAAATTAAAGTCGATATCACCAAGATAAGCAAGGCAAACCATGGTTCTTGTAAATAACTATGCAAATAATATTTACCACACATACTTTTATCCTTATGGAAAAAGCCAGCTATCGCAGTAAAGCTTTCTTTAGGATGAAATATTATATGATCTATATCAATAGCAGTGCCAAAGATATAGGTCAATATTATTATATTTAATGGGATATCGCCCCAAACCCTACTGAATATAAATAAAATGATTGTTGTCGCCAATAAGTGCGTTGTGGCTAACATATTATAAGGGTATTTTTTTTATTTTAAGTGCATAGCCAAGTAAATTAAAAAGTACGTGTAAGACAAAACCAAATAATAAGGTGAGAGATATGGTCAATAAACTTGGAACAAAAAACAAAAAGCCAAAAAGCATCCCGCCTATTAAATAGTCAATCTGGTCAAAGGGAACCCACGATTTTCCAGGGGCTATATTAACCCTTCTTTTAAAAAAGCTTTTCACTAAGTCGCCTAAAATAGCACCTAACCCAGCTAAAAAACTATAAAATAGAGGCATTTTTTCATAATCAAATAAGCTAATATCCCGGATAAAGCTGGCTTGCTGGTAAAGATATTTTTGCAATACAAAGAAGGCAACAGCAAACAATGGTGCAAATAGAATCCCCCTCCAAGTTTTGTGTTCGCCGAAAACTCTTTTTCCTCTCCATGTTTTGCCAAAATCCACTGGCTTTGCCAAAAAAGGAATTTTACAGCAAAAAACAGGAGCCATATTAGCTACGCCAAAAAGCGCAATAAACCAAGTTGTCCCAAAAATGTTATTCAAAATGCCCATATCGTTTTATAAGCTTAATCAAGCTAGCTGTAATGGCTAATACTTGGACGGCAATTATAAAATAAAAGATATTGCTAAAGCCAATTAGCGGACCGAAAAAAACCATAATTCTTTTAGCGCCAAAGTCATATTTCGTCTTAAAAGATAAAGCTGTCATAATTAAAATTGCAAGCATAGTAAACAAAACAAGATCAATACCAACAACCCCAGATAGCGACAAAGCGGCAAAAATAACAAACTCAGATGTTCTGTCAAAAATAATTTCCAGCTTTTGTCCTAAGGCCGATGTTAAATTATATTTTCTGGCAACGGTTCCGTCTAACGCGTCCAAAAATAAAGAAATAGCAAGCATTAGCAAAGCAACGATTAATTGATTGCTTAGAATTAAAAAAGCTGACAGTAAACTAAAAAGAAGGCTAATTATTGATATTTTATTCGGAGATAATTTAAACTTTTCGTGCAAAATCTTGGCAAAAATAAATAAAAAGCTGGAGTACTTTCTTTGAATACTAGGAAAAAAATCAAACATAAGTTATTTAAAACTTTCAAAAAGTGCTATTGCCTCTTTGGCTAAGTTGTCGGCTTTTTGTTGGCTTTGGTCGGTTTCTGCGTAAATGC
>CAYNBK010000174.1:0-1745 GCA_964395485.1 uncultured Pseudomonadales bacterium | reverse complement strand
TATATAGCCACACCAGATAGAATGTGGCAATATGCATATGAAGCTGATATTACCACTGACGTAAATTTTACTAACTTAATGCTGGTGGCAAAACGCCTTGGATTCAAAGTAGAACAATACTGTTTACAACAAGCATTTGTGGTTGATCAAATTACTCCAGAAGAAGAAAGAGCCTATGAGAAACAACAAGAAAAACACCCCTGGTGGCCGCAAGGAGGACTTTTTAACAAAGGCAAAAAAAACTTCCAAGCCCTGGTTTTAACTAAGTCGTAATTATTTCCATTAACTTTTATAATTTTTTTGATGGTAAAAAATATGCTAAACTAAATTTTTACAGACAATGATATCGGGCAGTGGTCTGACCCGTAAATATTGGGCAGTAAGCGGCAGTCAAGTAAATTATCTCTCAAATTTTCCGAAACAAAAAAATAGTCCAGCCGCCAGCCAACATTCCTTTCTCTGGCGCCGCTGCGCATGCTCCACCAGGTATATTGACCGGCCTTTTTGTTAAATAGGCGGAATGCGTCCAGAAAACCAAGTTCTAAAAACTGATCTATCCAGGCTCTTTCTTCTGGCAGAAAGCCGGACACTTTTTCATTCTCTTTCGGCCGGGCCAAATCAATTTCCCTATGGGCAGTATTTACATCTCCGCAGACAATTATTTTATTACCGACGGCCAAAAGGCGGCGGCAATACGCAGAAAAATCATGGTAAAATTTCATCTTATATGCCAATCTCTTGACAGAAGCTTTGCCGTTGGGAAAATATATGTTAAAAAGTAAAAAATCTTTATATTCTGTCAAAAGCACTCTGCCTTCACTGTCCAAAACAGCAACACCCGTACTTTCGTTTACCTTTTTTGGCTCTATCCGGCTGTAAGTGGCCACCCCGCTGTAGCCGGCCTTTTCTCCTGACTTAAAGTAAGCTTTGTATGAGTCAATTTGTTTGATAAAAAAGGAAAGCTGGTTTTCATTGGCTTTTGTTTCCTGAAAACAAAATATCTCAGTATCTATTTTTTTTATAGTATCCGTCAAGCCTTTTTTATAAATAGCCCTTATTCCATTTACATTCCAGGAAACGATGTTTATTTTAAGCATATTTGCTAAATTTTATCACACAAGCATGAGTTTCGCGCTCAGGTTTAGGATAAACAGGAAAATGTTGCGTTATTATGCTTTATTTGAGAATTCGTTTAACCGGCTTAGGATAAATCAGATTCTGGATACTCCGCCAGCTGGCGGATTACCAGAATGACTCCCGAAAAGATCAATAAAAATAAAAGGGATAATTATTATTTACGAAGGCTTATTGCTAGCGTTTTGGTGACTGTTTCTGTCTTCTGGCTTTTCCGCCGGTACCGACTTTTCTCCGCTCCCGCATACGCGGATCACGAGTAAGAAAATCTCTTTTTTTCAAAATAGGCCGGTAGTTTTCTTCATCCAAAACCACCAAGGCCCTGGAAACTCCATGAACAAAGGCGTCAAGCTGGCTTTGCTTGCCGGATCCTGCTATCAAAGCCGAAATATAATACTTGCCAACAATGTTACAAACGCGCAGCGGCTCAAGATATAATTTCTGTGCCATTTCCCCGGGAAAATATTCTTCAATTTTTTTCTTGTTTACTTCAATTTCCCCTTTTTTGTCGCTTTTTAAATATATTCTCACTCTGGCTGAAGCGGTTCTGC
Organism: uncultured Pseudomonadales bacterium; assembly: GCA_964395485.1. Taxonomy (GTDB): domain Bacteria; phylum Patescibacteriota; class Microgenomatia; order UBA1400; family CAYNBK01; genus CAYNBK01. The sequence continues at coordinate 60 of CAYNBK010000174.1, read as the reverse complement.
GTCTTCCCAAACCATATATATATTCTTTTTTTGATTTTACTTTTGTTGTTTTCTTTGTCT
>CAYNBK010000173.1:0-1774 GCA_964395485.1 uncultured Pseudomonadales bacterium | reverse complement strand
ATTATGAAAACAGCAATAATACGAGGGAAGTATTTAAACAAGTTTGAGATGCAAAACTATGAGCCGATTGCCAAAAAGGCGGGGATTACTGCCTTTGCTTCTTTGAAGCCCTTGCATGGTGATTTTAAGCTTCCTGTGAAAAAGGTATTTTCTCCCATGGATTTGCCTAACTTTCCTAAAAAAATGCCTATTTTAAACCGTATTTTTACTGATGCTCTTTATTTGCCCGGGTTGGAACCAATGTTAAAAGGTTTTGATATTGTCCATGTAAGGGAAACATATTTTCGTATCACCCAGCAGGGGATAGCGGCCAAGAAAAAGGGTTATGTAAAAAAAGTGCTTTGTACTTGTTCGGAAACTATTCCTTTTAACCACGAGGGCATTCGGGGAAGAAAAGCTTTTAAAAAAAATGCCCATAAAAATGTAGATCTTTTTCACTGTCTCACCGAAAGAGCGCAGGATTGTTTGCTCAAAGAAGGTGTGAAAAAAGATAAGATTAGAGTGGTGGGGTATGGGATAAACCTGAAACGATTCCGACCGGATAAAGGCTTAAGAAAAGATGCAAGCATGATAAATCTGCTTTTTGTGGGCAGGCTGGTTCCGGAAAAATGCATAAATGAGCTGGTTGATATTTTTGAAATATTGAAAAAGAATTTCCGGAAAATAAGCTTGACTATTGTCGGCTTCGGTCCCTTGGAAAAAATACTGAAAAAAAAAATACAGGACAAACCAATGCTTAGATTGGCCCAGATAGTAAAAAGAGACTATGCAATGATGCCCCTGGAGTACAACAAGGCCGATATATTTATTTTTCCTTCCTGCCGGACCAAACACTGGGAAGAGTACTATGGCATGGCATTGCTTGAAGCGATGGCCTCCGGTTTACCTGTAGTAAGCACAGACAGCGGTGCTATACCCGAAGTTTCGGGGGGAAATGCTTTGATCGGTCCGCAAAAAAATGCCCAGGCTCTCTATGACAATATAAAGTCACTGATAAGCAGTGAGAGCCTAAGAAGAGAATATGGCAATAAAGCCTACACATGGGCCAAGAAAAACTTTGATGCAGAAAAACAAGCCGAAAAACTGTACTCATTATACGAGGAAGTATTGCTACGAAAATAAGAAAAAGGCAAGATGCTTAATATTTTTGCAATCATAATAAGCTACAACGACAAAGAAAATTTATTCAACTGCTTATCCGGCCTGAAAAGAATTGAGCACAAAGATATAACTTTGCATACCTATGTAGTAGATAATGCCTCAAATTTGTTTGATCCTGACGAAATATTAGAACAATTTCCCTATGTAAACTTGATAAAAAGCAAAATAAATTTGGGTTTTGGCACGGCCAACAATATAGTAATAAAAAAGGCAGTAGAAGAAAAGGCCGACTATGTACTTTTGCTAAATCAAGATACTCTGCCGGATAAAGACCCTCATTTTCTTGCTAAGCTTTTGGGTTCAATGGAGGAAAACAAAACTATCGGCGTCAGCGGACCGGCTTTGGAGCATTATGTAAATGATAAGCTGTTTTATGACTACGGGGGAGTGTTGAATCTTAATTTGGCCAGAGGCCGTCATATTAACTTGACGGAGGCGGAATATACTAAACTAGTTGCCAAAAAAACAAGTATAAAAACCAGAGATTTTGTCAGCGCCGCCTGTATGCTAATAAGGGTAAAAAATGTTCTTGAAGCAATACGTTTTGATGAAAATTACTTTTTATACCTGGAAGATGTAGATATTTGTATACAAATATATAAACTTGGATACA
>CAYNBK010000172.1:0-1778 GCA_964395485.1 uncultured Pseudomonadales bacterium | reverse complement strand
CGGACTAAAGCCAGGCGCCTGCAGTCTGAACACGGTTTAGACCTTCTGGTAGTTGACTATCTTCAGCTGGCTGTTTCAACCAGGCGCTGGGACAATAGGGTGCAGGAGGTCAGTGATATATCCCAGAGTCTGAAAAACTTGGCAAGGGAGCTTAAAATCCCGGTTTTGGCTCTTTCCCAGCTTTCCCGGGCAGTAGAGCAGAGAGGGATAAAAGAGCCGCAGCTGGCCGATCTGCGCGAATCTGGGGCTATAGAACAGGATGCGGACGTGGTGATGTTTTTGTACCGGGCAGATGAAGAAGATATGGAAAATATAAACTTGAAAATAGCCAAACACAGAAACGGTCCTTTAAAAATAATACCTCTTCGCTTCCGAGCCAATAGGGTGAAGTTTTATGAAGGGGAAACAGTGAGAAAGGAAGAATGACGATGATAAGGGGAATAGATATATTGATGAGGTATTAGTACCACTTTCAGCACAAGAAGCTAGATCATATCGAGTAAATAAAGCACATCATCCAGTTTATTAGTTTTGATAGTGCCGAGGGAGGGAATCGAACCCTCACGAGGAATTACCCTCATAGGTTTTTGAGACCTACGCGTCTGCCAGTTCCGCCACCACGGCTGAATATCTTATAATTTGTCTTAGTGATTTTCGGCCCTTACTTGTTTTAAAATATCTTTCCCGTCTTATGCTGTCTTTTTTATCCAAAAATGCTTCATAAAATATTAGCTTTTTACTTTTATGCCTGTTGGTTGTTCTATTTTTGCCTTGTAGATGTTCTTTTATTCTTCTTTTTAAATCAGCTGTTCTACCTACATATAAACAATCACTATCATTAAAAGGAATAAAATTACAATCTCCAAATTCCAATTATCAAACAAATTCAAATGATCAAGTTCTTCAAAACTAAAATAATAAAAACAAACTCTTTGTTTTGTATTTTTGACTTAATAATCGTTTGAAAATAAAAACTGGCAACCGACATTTTTTATTATCCTATTATATTCATAAATTGCTTTTTTGGCAAACCGGCTATATAATGGCGCTATCTGTAATTTACAATTTGGAATCTATGGGATTCATTAGATTTTAGATTTTATCTTATAGATTTTATTTTTTTATGATCAGTGCATCTAAACTGCGAAACGGAACACTGTTTGAATACCAGGATGAACCTTTTCGGGTAATTAACTTTAAACATACCCATATGGGCCGCGGGTCGGCCGATGTCAGGGTGAAAATAAGAGGTCTTGTCAGCGGTTTGGTTTTATCAAAAAACTTTTCCCCGGATGAGCGTTTTAACGAGGCAAGTCTGCTTAAGAAAAACCTGCAATATCTGTATTCCGATAATGAAAAAATATATTTGATGGATGAGGCAAATTATAGCCAGCAGAGCATAGATAAAGCTTTGATTGGAGAACAGCTCGGCTTTTTGAAAGAGGGGACTATTGTCAAAGTCTTGTTTTGGGAAGAACAGGCGATTGGTATTGAACTGCCAATTACAATGGAGTTTGAAGTGATAGAGGCTGAACCCGGGGCAAAGGGCAATAGCGCGGTTAATATCTTTAAAAGCGTTAGCATCGATACCGGCCATCAGGTAAAAGTACCAATTTTCATAAACACCGGCGATAAAATAAAAGTAAACACAGAAAGCGGTGAGTATCTGGGGAGAGCCTAAATTTAACGGGTAAAAACCAGGTATAGACAAAGCAAAATAACTGGGCTTAAGTGTAAAAAACGGTTGCTAAAAACAACATTTCTTCCTGTTGTATTAT
>CAYNBK010000171.1:0-1784 GCA_964395485.1 uncultured Pseudomonadales bacterium | reverse complement strand
TTAATTTTTAAATTATTACTATGCCGGAACTGCCAGAAGTTGAAACTATCCGCCGCGGACTATCGGCCAAACTAAAAGGCAAAACAATCCTAAAAGTAATAGCCGCACAAAGTAAAATAAACCAAAACCAGCTGGATGAATATAAAAATACGCTAAAGGGTGCGAAAGTGCTGGCTGTAAGACGCAGAGGAAAATTGCTGATAGTTGAATGTGTTGACGGCCAGAACCACCGGGGATTCCCTCCGGGCAACCCCGGGGTGCCTGCTGATAAGTTTTTCCTGCTTATTCACCTGAAAATGACCGGCCAGCTGGTATATAGAAAAAACAACAAAATCCTACCCGGCGGGCATGAACTGCCGGAAAACCCACACAGCCTGCCAAACAAATATACCTATATCACCTTTGTCTTTACCGATGGAGGCCAGCTCTTTTTTAATGACCAGCGCAAGTTTGCCTATAGCAAAATAGTAGATAATAAAGGGCTGGAAAAAATACTGGACGGGTTTGGCATTGAACCGCTGACGGACGACTTTACCTTGAAAAACTTCAAACGGGTATTTTATAAAAATAGCGCTAATTCGCCTACTTTACCCCGGGGAAATCATCCCTGCTTTCAGCCGGGTGCTACCCCCGGGGTGTTTGCTAACTACCTGCAGGTCGGCATTACCCCCGGGGGATGCCCTCCGGGCAACCCCCGGGGTTTCAGCCAACTGGGTCCCAGCCAAAAAACTGCCCCGGTAAAAAATATCTTACTCAACCAAAAACTGATCGCCGGCATCGGCAATATCTACGCTGATGAGATTTGTTTTGATGCCGGAGTAAAACCGCAAAAAAGTGTAGCCGAACTAACTAACGAGGATATCACCAAGCTATTTCTAAGTACCAACAAGCTATTAAAGCTGGCCATAGAAAATGGCGGTACCACCTTTCGCAACTACCGTGACAGCAGTGGCAAAAAAGGCGGTTTCCGGCAATTCCTAAAGGTATACCAGCAAGATGGAAAAAAATGCTTGCGATGTAAAACAATAAACATGATAAAAAAAATCAAGATAGGCGGACGCGGCACCCACTACTGTCCCGGATGCCAAAGCTAAATCAGTAATTGGTAAAAAGTAATCAATAAAAAGTAATTGTTAAAACGGAATTAGAAAATAAGGGGAAAATAAAGGGTTTTTAAAGGACGGTAAAGGAGATAAATATTTTGCCGGAGTAAGGAAAAAAGCCCAAAGGACCCACCCCGATAAATACCAGGGAGTGTCCTTTGGGAAACGGGCTGGCGTAGAAATGGAAGGGATTGCTTCTCCTGATTTTATCGGGATCGCAATGACGGGGCACTGCGCTCGCAATGACGGTCAATGATGTTAAAAAATACGAGGTGTCTCGATTTAGCAACCTACGAGGTGTAAAAGTGTAGAAAAAAATAAAAAAAGCATATTTAATTATAATTGAATATTTTCTATCTTTTGTTATACTTATATTTAGCTTTTCTAAATAAATTGTAAAGGGTTGACAAAACAACTCTTTTTTTTAGTTTTGTGAATATATCACTGGCGGCAGAACCAATTTTTGAACTAGGAGGGGTGGCTATCACCAACTCCATGTTTACATCCTTTTTACTCTACACTAGCCTTATAAGTTTTGCTTTTTATTTTTCCACTAAAAAAATCGACTTTGTCCCTAAGGGCAAAAGCCTGCAAAACTTGCTTGAAGTAATTACTGAAGGACTCTTAGGTCTATTCCGCTCCGCCGCCGGTGATAAAGCCCGGCACTTTTTTCCTCTAGCT
>CAYNBK010000170.1:0-1804 GCA_964395485.1 uncultured Pseudomonadales bacterium | reverse complement strand
CGCCGAAGCGAGGGGCGAAGCCCCGAGCGAGGTGACTAATTCAATTTGGTGGACCCTACCGGACTCGAACCGGTCGCCTCCGCGTTGCAAACGCGGCGCTCTACCAAATGAGCTAAGGGCCCATACATATTTAAACTTATTTCATTATAGCATAAATTACCTTTATTGTCAAGCTAAATACTGCTATGCAATAATCTAAACTGAACGCACCACCCAATTAGAAAAATATGGTCAAAACCATTAAAGTGGTGGATATGTCAAATAATTTAAAATTTTACGATTGGCAGAAGCTGGAATACTGGCTTAGAACAAAACAAAGCATAAGAGCAATAGCTAAAATCATGAGGCGAGATCATTTGGTGATAGTGAGAGAGTTGAAGCGAAATAGTTTGAGTGGACGGGTCGGATATCGAGCAGATATTGCCCAAAGAATATTTGAACAAAGGCGGCACAAGCAACGCAAAGGAAAATTGGATAAGTATCCGGAATTGAAGAAATATGTAGTTGATAAATTGAAAGAAGAGTGGAGTCCAGATGTGATTGCCGGCAGAATGAAAGAAGACAAGCCAAAATTACTTGCAGGAAAAACAATCAGCCATGAAAGTATTTACAACTACATCTACAACAAGAATGGTCGGTGGGAGGGGCTATATCACTATTTGCGGCAAGGAAAGAAAAAAAGGCAGAAACGATATAGCAGAAAAACCTGTAAATTACGCATATTTGAGCGCGTTTCCGTCCATTTGAGGCCACGATACATTGATGAAAGGAAGCGATACGGAGATTGGGAATCAGATAGCGTAATATTCTCCAAACAAAAAACTGCATTGTCAGTGCAGTCAGAAAGAAAGTCAAAGTTAATCCGTATGCACAAGGTAAAAAACAAAACAGCGGAGGAGACGGCCAATGCCATCACGAAGACCGTCGAATCGGTGCCAAAAGAATTACTGCTAACAATGACTTTTGATAATGGAACTGAAAACGTAAAACATATAGAAATTAAAAAGGAGTATGGGGTTGATACATATTTCTGCGATCCTTTTGCCTCTTGGCAAAAAGGCGGAGTAGAAAATGCCAACAAACTGATTAGGCAATATCTGCCGAGAAAAACCGACCTTTCCAAATTAACCGATCGCGATATCTATAACATCCAAGAGAAGCTAAATAACCGACCAAGAAGGTGTTTAAACTACTTATCTCCTAACGAAGTAATTAACAAAGTGGTGCATTGTTAACTTGATTATTTATATTTTAACTAAAATTAAATATTTTCTTAAAAGATAGAAAAGTAGTCTCAGTCTATTTGACAAAAATTTGGGTTTGTGGTAATTTTGTTTTAGGAAGGAGGTGGAGATGGTTTGGTATCTGCTTTCTGCTTTAGGTGGATTGATTTTGGGGTTTTCTGTTGGACGATGGCATAAGGATAGAGAATCGGCTGAAATGATAAGTACAGAAATGCCATCAATCATCGGTACCAGAAAAACCTTGAAACAAAAAATAGAAAAGAATAAAGCAGAGGCTGATTTGCTTTTGAAAAGAGTAGATTTGGAGGAAAAAAATGATTGATCACGAACGCCTTCGGCAATTAAGCATGCTTGCTCTAATTGCTCAAGCTCATCCGTCAGAACTTGACCATATTAAAAAACAGATAGAAAGCGGGGAATTAGGATTAACTGATGAATGTAAAAAAGAAGCATTAAAGATCATTGAAACAAAGAAGAAAGAGCTCGTTGAAGCAAAAAAAGAATAATAATATTTAACAATGGCAATGCCCATTGTTTTTTTATTGCCGAAAAAATGAGCA
>CAYNBK010000169.1:0-1817 GCA_964395485.1 uncultured Pseudomonadales bacterium | reverse complement strand
TACAACAACCTAGTGAAACTGATCATATATCCTATTGGGGAAAAATTGCTTTGATGACCAGTGGAATCGACGTATTTTATTGGGTTGTTTCTGGTATATAAATAACGATTGGGACCCATCTGCGAATCCGCCTGGGTAAATTTAGCCAGCTTAGGGCTGTAATATCTAGCATTGTAGTAGTAGAGGCCGGTTTGGATATCTGAGATTTGGGAGGTGTAAGCTCTTTCAGTAACTGGTAACTGGTAATCAGTAACAGGTAATTGGTTACGGTCATTCCCGTATGGATAGTAGTTTTGCTCGCTGACCATGTTCCCCTCCCCATCAGTCACCATAGCCGTACTACCCAAGTGGTCGGAGTGGATATAGTAAGTTTGCTCAGAAGCAAAAGCTGGTTTGGGAAATATAAATAAAGTTAATAAAACAAGAATAAGCAAGTATTTTTTCATCTCTAATGATTATGGCAAGAACAGCAAGGGCTGTCAAGAAAATTAGACAAACCCATCATAAAGTGCACATTATATATAGTTGAAGGTTTTTTATCCGAGTTTCGCATTTGAAAGCAGTCATGAAACCCGCCTGCCGGACGGACAGGTAAATTCCTGATGACCGGGGAAACACCAACAAGGACGCACCCCGATAAATATCGGGAAACGTCATTTAAACTCCGGAGGGGATTGCTTCTCCCGATTTTATCGGGATCGCAATGACGAAGAAAAGAATCCTCGCAATGATGGGAGAAAAACACCATGATAAGGAGAGGGGCTCGTCTTCACTTGTCATTGCGAGGTCCGATGAAATCGGGCCGCGGCAATCTTGAGGGGATTGCTTCTCCCGATTTTATCGGGATCGCAATGACGAACAACCTTTTGAGGGTTGTTCCCAGGGGCCAACAGGTTTGAAGAACCAAATTATTGCCGGATAAAACCCGAAGCTCATCATTTATCTTATCCTGATCTATTATTTTTTTATCTACTACCTTGTAGATGTATTTTTTTTGTTTATAGTAAATATAAACTTTGTCCTCTTTTTGCAGTTTTGGCAGTAAATAAAAAACCGCATTATAATCCCTCACATGCCAAAAACTGTCGGTAGAGTGGGCAAACAAATAGACTATCCCTTGCTCGTCCGGAAAACTGCTGCCCAGAGCTTGGGCCACACCTTTTTTTAAAACCGGCAGATAGTCTGCCTCACTACCGCTGTCTATACCGGGGAAAACCAGGCTATTGACTCCGATTTTTGGGATAAGCAAGGAAAACTCCAAAGAAACCGGCGTCATCACCGCCGGCTTCATCTCCCAGGAACCCGCTGGTTTTTCTGCCGAAGATGCAGCCTGGGGCTCATCAAACAAAACCGTATTTGCCAGCCTTGTTTTATTAAAGCGGTAGACGGTTTCTTCTTTTGCTACCGGGAAAAAGATACCAAAAAGCATTAGCAAGCCACAAGCGATTAAAATTATCCAAAGTTTCATAGTTATAGTAAAACCAAAACAAATTTACCAAAATTATAGGATATTATAAAAATTTATATTTAATAAAAAAAGTTTATTTAGTTTTGGTTTTAGGATAAGGAAATAATTTTTTAAAATACACTTATAGCAAACTCAAAAATTAAGGAAAAAAGTAATTTTGATTTGAGTCTGCTATAATTCCGCTAGCTTACACGCATCCTCCTGGGCCATAGGAGCCAATTTAAGCGGAGGATGACTAACTGTCCTTGTTGCAAATTCACAAATAGGCATAAAATATAGCTATTATATTATAAGATATAGTAAGCGCAAATCAAATTTACCACTTTTTGAAAATAATTTGATTTTCGCT
>CAYNBK010000168.1:0-1827 GCA_964395485.1 uncultured Pseudomonadales bacterium | reverse complement strand
TTTTAAAAAAATGCTTTCTTTTCTTTTTTGGCTGAGTCAGGGGTTGATTTTTATGGCAATAAGAAAATGGTCTGATATGCTATGGGTGACGAGTGAAGATGATAAGAAAAAAATCAAAGGACCGACTACTATTGTAGCCAGGGGAGGAGTAGATGCGAACATCTTGGGAAAAATTAAAACAAGGGAAAAACAATATGAAGCTGTCTTTATCGGCCGTCTGCACCCGCAAAAAGGCGCAGTTGAACTGATTAAAATCTGGAATAATGTAGTTAAAAAAATGCCCCGCGCCAAGCTGGCCATTATTGGCGACGGACCGCTAATAAATAATTTAAGGTCTATGATTAAGAGATTAAAATTGAAAAAGAATGTTTATTTGTTGGGTTTTTTGGGTGGGGAGGAAAAAATTAAGGTTTTCAAAAGTTCTCGCATAGTACTTCATCCGGCTATATATGATAGCGGAGGAATGGCGGCGGCTGAAGCCATGGCCTGCGGATTGCCCGCAGTCAGTTTTGATCTGCCGGCCCTAAAAGACTATTACCCGCAGGGAGCTATCAAGGTAAAATGTTTTAATCTTTGTGCTTTCAGCACAGCAATTTTAAAACTTTTACAGGATAAAAATGAATATAAAAACTTGCAGAAAGAAGCAGTTATTCTCGGGAAAGAATGGGATTGGGATAAACAGGCAAAAAAACTATGGAAACAATTAGAGGAAAAGTTTTTATGAAAATATTCTGTAAATTTGAAGAGCTAAGAGATGGCTTGATAGGGCAGTTAGCGGAAAAATACTTTAAGGATAAAAGAGTATTGGATGTCGGTTGCGGCAGGGGCGAGAGAACAAAGCTGTTCTATCAACATTCAAACAAAGTTTATGGCCTTGATTTGGCGGATAAGCTAGAAACTAATGATAGAAAAAATTTTTGTTTTATCAGGGCAAGCGCTGAGAATCTCCCCTTTACTGATAACTATTTTGATGGAGTAGTTTCTTTTGATGTAATAGAGCATCTTGAAAATGACGCCAGAATGCTTTCTGAGGCTTATAGGGTTTTAAAAAAAGGCGGCAGATTGTTTTTGGGCACGCCCAACCGAGAAAGGCTTTCCAGGTATCTTTACTGGTTGGCGGGTAGGAAAATACAATACCCCTACCAACTGGGTCCGGGGATTATTCACCTGCGTGAATATACGATGGCAGAATTGGCTGATTTACTACAAAGAGAATCGTTTCAAATCGAGAGGCAGGAAAGTATATATTTGGGACTGGTAGGAAAAGTAAACCGCGGCTTAAGGCTTTTCCCCGAGTTTATGGAAAAATATTGCCAATATTTGCTGATAATAGCGCGAAAATAATGATAAGAAAAATATGTCCGTTGTGCCAAACAAAATTGACTAAAGTTAAAAATGGTTCTTGGCGGCGATGCCCTACCTGTGGTCTTGTAGTTTTACCCAAAAAAGCTAAATCCGAATTGTTTTATAACTACCGGATTGCTCAGGACCTAAAAGCCATGGGGATCCTGGAGCAAGCCCACACTGCCTATGGCAATTGGCAAAGAAGGCGACTAGTCGGCCGGTATTTTTCTGCTGGAAGAATACTGGACATGGGTTGCGGTGGAGGACAGTTTTTGGCAGGATTTAACAGTAAATGGGAAAAATACGGAATTGACCTTTTTGATAAACCCGAACCTAGTATGCTTAAAAAAATCAGTTTTTGTACTCAAAACCTGCACGACTGTCATTATCCGGATGGATTTTTTGATGTAATTACTGCCTGGCATGTTTTGGAGCATTTAGATGCTCCCATAAAAAACTTAAAAGAGATAAAGCGTATTTTAA
>CAYNBK010000167.1:0-1863 GCA_964395485.1 uncultured Pseudomonadales bacterium | reverse complement strand
CCCGATAAAATCGGGAGAAGCAATCCCCTCGGAAATTCCAGTAGATTGCCGCGGTTACTTCCTTCCCTCGCAATGACAAATGAAGACAAGCCTTTTTCCTCCGTTATGACTTTTTCCCCAGTAATATAACATAAAATACACACTCATTACTCCTAGATTTTGCTTGCAGAATAATGTTAATTTAAATTTATGCTTTTTCCCCATTTTGACAAGATGGAACCTGCAGGTAGCACCCCGGGGGTGGCACGAAGTGTCTCCCCCGGGGTGAAGCAAGCAAAGATGCGGTTACTGGCTAAAACACTGGGTGTTAGTGCCGCGAAGTTTATTTTTTTACCCCTTTTCGGTAGCAATTTTTTGGCTTTTTGTATAACTTTTGCAGGTAGCACCCCGGTGGTGGCACGAAGTGTCTCCCCCGGGGTGAAGCAAGCGAGAAAGCGATTGGATAGTTTTGGCAAAAGCCTTGTTTTAGCACTTTTTAGCACTATCTTTTTGATTTTTTTTACCCCCAGTAGAGTTCAAGCAATGTCTTTTTCTATAACAGATATTTCGACTAGTCTTATTCAAACTAATCAGGAGGAAGTTGGAGTAGTTTTGAGTATCAGAGATCTTCCTTCGGGTATTTCATATTTTCGGGTTGCCTGGATTGGTACGGAAGAAAGCACTCAGTACTTTGGCAGTATGAAGAATGATAGAGGTGAGTGGAGGGAAATTGAAGTACTTTCAAGCGCGAATTGTGTTAATTATTTTCAAGTTGAGGGACCAGGCGATAGGGAACTACTAATATTTGTTAAAATGAGTGAGGAAAAAGAATTGGGTGAATATTTTCTTCGAGCTCACCGCTTTACAAGTACGTGTAAAACATATTTGGTATCTGAAAATATATTTCCTATTCTATACGAGCCAAAAATTAGTCCTTCTCCAGAACTCGCTATCGAATCTACCCCTACCGAATTATCTCCCCCAGACTATGAGCTTTTTATAAATGAAATCATGCCGGACCCGGAGGGGGAAGATGAGGCCGATATGCCGGATGGTGAGTGGATAGAGCTATATAATCCCGAAAAAAAGGATTTGCTTGGTTTTTACATCGAAGACGAAAGCGGCCACCGTTTGGAAATCAGCCAAAACAATTCTCGGGTTTTTGAAAGCGGACTTTATTGGGTTGTTTACCGGAATCGTAGTAGTTTTTCTTTAAACAACACCGGAGATTCAATATTTTTATACAGCGGGGAGTATCTGATCGATGACATGTTTTATGACAGCACAAAAAATAAATACAGCTGGTCCAGGGTAGATGGCGATTGGTGTTTGGCGGATGCCAGTCCCGGCAGGGGAAACAATGCATGCAAGCAAAGTGATGATGGTGGATCAGAGGCGGTAGAGCCAAGTTCGACCCAAACACCAACTCCAAGTCCAAAGCCCGCCCCTTCACCGACAATAAAAATAAAAAAGAATAATATTCTTGGCGCCAGTGACTCGGCCGAGGCAACAGAATCCAGCTCATCTGCCAAAAATATTTACGATCTTGTTTCTGACAAACTTTCTACACCGGAGGCCAGCAATTCCTCGGAGGGGAAAAACAATATTTGGCTGGTTTTAGTGCTTATCGGCCTTGGTTTGGGCAGCCTGGCTTTTTCCACTTACTATTTTTACCAATCAAAACAGAATATATGATTTTCCTGCTTTTTAAGGACGTTCCTTGGCTTTAGCCAAGGTGCGTCCTTTTTGGCATTATGAAGTACCCCTCCGGATTGCCGCGGTTACTTCGTTCCCTCGCAATGACGTGGCAACTCTGTCGTTGCGAGCCTTTTTCTTCGTCATTGCGATCCCGATAAAATCGGGAGAAGCAATCCCCTCAAGATT
>CAYNBK010000166.1:0-1904 GCA_964395485.1 uncultured Pseudomonadales bacterium | reverse complement strand
GCAAAAGAGATAGTAGATACATCACAAAAGTATGAATTTTTTAATGAACAAAATGTACAAAAGGTATTGACAGCTTACCTAAAAAAACGCTTCCCGCTTCGGTGGTGGAAAAACTAATACTCCAGCTTCGCCAGGCCTTGTTCCAGACTTTTTTTAAAACACCAGCGGAAAAATAAAATTGAAGCAAAAAGATATACTGCGTTCAAAACAAAACTGATAATTAATTTTTCTGTTGGTATTGAACCGCCCGTCAACACATCCCGCATACCTTCAAATATATAGCTGGAGGGTAAAAACTTGGCAACTGTCTGCGCCCAGCCGGGCAAAGAAGAAAGCGGATAGTAAATGGCTGAAAATGGAGCCAGTAAATACACCCCCGCCCAGGCAAAGGTTTGGATTTGCCGGCCGTATAAAACCAAAAATCCCGTCACTATCAACCCCACCCACCAGCCAACTAGCAGCAAGCTGGCAAAAAATGGTATAAGCAGCCAGCCAAAAGCAAGCAAATTTATTTTATACATAAAAAAAGTAAGAAATATAGCAAAAACAACGGTCATGAGCATCTTGACAATGCTGAGTACAAACACACCCGCCAGCCATTCCCCCATCCTTAGTGGTGTTGACAAAATATTTACCAAATTCTCGCTCCATATTTCTTCTAAAAAATTGACTGCTATTTCATACTGCCCGCGCCATACCACCTGCCAAAAAACCAATCCCGACAGCAAAATAAGAACAATGTTTGAAAGTTTATTCCCGCCTTGAACAAACTGACTGGTTAGTCCCCAGATTATTAGATCCATCGCCGGCCAGTAAAAACTATCCGAAAGCCGGTCAAGCTGGTGAGTAAAGTTGTACAGATGGCGGACAATCACCGCCATTATCCTATTTTTGTTCATTTTATCCTGTGCAAGGACTGACCCTGCTAGCAGGGTCAGTCCTTGCTGGAATCTACAATTTGTAAAAAATAATCCTCGAGTGTTGGCCGGATGATATCTAAATCAGAGTAGCGTACTCCCCCTTCGGAAAGGCGGTAAAGCACTTTTGGGATAGCATCTTCATTGATGTTAATTTTCACTGTATCATCCTTACTTGAATACATTAGCTTTTTTCCTTTTAAATATTTTTCCAAAAATGCCTTGCCTTTTGCCAATGTTAGCTGTAGTTCGGTTTTTTTCATTTTACTAAGAAGGCCACGCGGAGTATCCTGTGCCACTATATGCCCCTTGTTTAAAAAAATAATCCTGTCGCAAATCTCCTGTACTTCATGCATATTATGAGAGGTAAAAAGCATGGCTACCTTATACTCCCGCTGTTGTTTTAACAAAAACTGCCTCACTTTAACGGCAATATCCGGATCCAAACTGGCGGTGGGCTCGTCCAATAAAATAAGCTTTGGGTAGTTGATAAAGGCCTTGGTGAGCATCACTCTGGTTTTCTGCCCAGCCGAAAGCTGGTTTATACGCTTTTTTTTAAACTCCAAACACTCAAAATCCGTAAGCAGGCGGTCAATTCTTTTATTGCGGTCAGGCACTTCGTACAGGCGGGCATATACAACCAAATTTTCCCATACGGTCATACGGTTGGGTAAATTTATATAAGCGGAGGAAAAGTTCACCTCTTTCAGGCATTCTTTGTGCTCGGTATCAAACAACTTGCCAAAATAGCTGATACTTCCCCTGCTTGATGTTAAAACTCCCAAGAGCATCTGCACAGTAGTGGTTTTGCCGGCGCCATTGGGCCCCAGCAGTCCAAGGATCTCTCCTTTTTCTATATCAAAAGAAATATCGTCCACTGCCTTTACCACAATCGGTTTTTGACCGGGTTTAAACCATTTTTTTTCGTAAAAATATGTAGATACCCACGGCTAAAGCCGTGGCACTTTAACCTTTTTTCAAACCCAG
>CAYNBK010000165.1:0-1950 GCA_964395485.1 uncultured Pseudomonadales bacterium | reverse complement strand
TTAAAATTATATACAGAAGTTATTGTAGCAAATAATTTAAAATGCTACAAGTTTATTATATTAATGCCTTTTGTGGGCATTTTTTTGTTTATGGAAATTCGAAATATTGCTATTATTGCTCATGTAGACCATGGTAAAACCACGCTAGTGGATGCATTACTACGGCAAACCAAGACAAAAATGAAAAAAGTAATTGCCGATGAAACCTGCATCATGGATAGCAACGATTTGGAAAGAGAAAGAGGAATAACTATTTTTTCCAAAAATGCTTCAGTTCAATACAGGGGAGTGAAAATAAATATCATTGATACACCCGGACATGCCGATTTTGGCGGTGAAGTGGAAAGAGTGTTAAAAATGGCGGATGGTTCGCTTTTGCTGGTAGATGCACAAGACGGCCCCATGCCGCAGACGAGGTTTGTACTAAAAAAAGCATTGGAATTAAAACATAAGATAATAGTTGTGATTAATAAGATTGATAAGGCCAATATTGATCCGAACATGGTTTTGAACAAAATTTTTGATCTTTTTATTGATTTGGGGGCAGATGATAAAACGGCGGAGTTTCCATTGCTTTATGCATCAGGCAAGGCCGGAAAAGCAGGTCTCACATCGGATTTATCAAAAATGACAGATATTACACCCCTTTTTGAAACTATATTAAAAGAAGTCCCCCCTCCTGGGGGCGACAAGAACAAAGCATTGCAATTTTTGGTGACGTCGATAAGCAGAGACAATTTTAAGGGTAGAGTAGCCAGGGGCAGGGTTTATAATGGAACTTTAAGAAAGGGGCAAGAGGTAGTACATATAAACCGTTTGGGGGCAATGAAGAAATACCTTTTAACTTCTCTTATCACTTTTAGCGGGCTTGAGAGTGTTGAAACCACTATGGTTGAAGCCGGTGAAATAGCCGCCATAAGCGGGATTCAGGATATAACCACAGGAGAGACGGTAGCCGATCCGATAAATCCGGTAGCCTTGCCTATATTAAAAATAGAAGAACCCACCATGAAAATGACATTTGCGGTAAACTCTTCTCCTTTTGCCAATGGTGAAAGCGAGTATAACAGTTCCAGGCATTTACAAGAAAGACTTTATAAAGAGCTTGATAATGATGTTGCTTTGAGAGTAGAGGAAAATAAGGAAGGTGGATGGATTGTTTCCGGAAGAGGTGAGTTACACCTGGCGATTTTGATAGAAAGATTGCGGAGGGAGGGTTTTGCCATGGAGGTAGCTCAGCCGCAAATAATAATAAAAGAAGTTAATGGCCAAAAACTTGTACCTTATGAAGAGGTTTTTATTGAGGTGCCGAAAGATTTTTCGGGGACTGTTATTCAAAAGTTTGGAAATCGTTTTGGGGAAATGAAGCAAATGTACGAATATGATGGGATGGTACATTTAGAATATATTATTAGCAGTCAGGGCCTTTTTGGTTATCGTCAGCAGTTTATTATCGATACGCACAGCCTGGGAGTAATAAATACTATTTTTTATAAATATATGCCGCAAAAAGGCAATTGGAAGGGATCTGAATACGGCTCTTTAGTGGCTTGTGAAAGTGGTTCAACCAGACTATATGGACTAACCAACATTCAGGATAGGGGTGAACTTTTTGTTGGACCGGGAGAAAAAGTTTACCAAGGACAAGTGGTAGGAAAAAGTTCACGTCCAGGAGACATGAGGGTAAATGTATGTAAAGAAAAACAACTTTCCAATATGAGGTCAAAAGGGGATGGAGTAGCCAGGCATTTCAATACCCCAAGAATTATGGACTTGGAAGATGCTATAGAATATATTGATGAAACAGAGTTAATTGATATTACTCCAAAATCTATCCGAATTCGAAAAATTATTTTGGATGAAGTTGATGCCCGCAGGCAAAAAAAAGGACTACTTAAATGAAGGTGGGTCATTAATACTTAATCGGCATCAATGACCTCACCATTTTGC
>CAYNBK010000164.1:0-1956 GCA_964395485.1 uncultured Pseudomonadales bacterium | reverse complement strand
GGGCGGTTCTTAAGGTTTTTGCCGTGTTTTTTAAAAATGGCATTTTGGGGCTTGGGATTATCTGCGTTTTTTTGGCTACCGGCATTGATTTTGAAAAATAAAACTATTGTGGGCGATATTTTGCTTAATAACCTTTATTCATACAAATTGCATTTTGTAGAACTTAGCCAATTGTGGAATTCACCCTGGGGGTATGGTGGTTCAGTAGCCGGTCCAGCAGATGGTGTATCTTTTGAAGTAGGAAAAATACAGCTTATAGGAGCTTTGGCAGCCATATTATCTTTGTTTTTTAAAAAGAATAGACGGGTAATTTTGTATTTTTTTCTTTTTGTATTTAGTTTATTTATGACGACAAAGTATAGTAGTTTTTTGTGGCAAGTTTTTTCTCCTATACAATTTATGCAATTTCCTTGGAGGTGGCTTACTTTTGTATTGCTTTTTTCAGGTATATTAACGGCTTTGTTTTTAAATTTTTTAGAAAACAAGAGTAAATTTTTGTTTATTGGATTTTGTATTTTTATGATTGTTTTTTTAATAAAATCAAACTTCAAGCTTTTTAAGCCTCAGGCGTATACAGCGGTATCTGATTCAGATTTTGCAAGTTCATATGCTTTAAGCTGGGAAAATAGCGCTTCGAGTTTTGAGTTTTCGCCTAAAGGTGTAAAACTGGTAGCAGATGAAAGGTTTGCAAAGACCAACAAAATCGATATTGCAAAAGGCAATTATGCCACAAACCGAGTAAGTAAAGAAGACGAGGATCGTTTGGGTGTTTATGATATCAGTGATAAACCGCAAGTTTTGTCCTTTAAAAATAAAAATAATGGAAAGATTGTTTTAAATATGTTTAGCTTTCCCGGGTGGACACTATTTATTAATGGTAAAAAAACACCTTATAATATTTATGGTGACTATAAGTTGATTTCTTTTGATTTGCCTCCACAAAGTGAGGTTGTATTGAAATACAAACAATCAGGCCTGATAGCTTTTGCCAATGCGGTTAGTTTGTTTTCCCTGCTTTTATTAGTTTATAAATTGGCTAGGCCTAATGAATAAGCTTAGGATAAGTATCTGGTTATTTTTTTTGATATTTTTGGCTTTGTTTTTGATTTATCAAAGCTCTTTTGGCAAGTTTTTTACTGGGGATATTTTCCAAGGAATCTATTTTGACTATATTGCCAATAATTTTTTTAACTCAATATATTGTTAAGGAAAAATTTAGTTTAAAAAATATTTCTTCATTTTTAGGATTAAGCATTTTTTATATCGTGGCTAGAGTATTGTTTTTTGGTTTTGCAAGCACCGGTGATTATAATTTGGTTTTTAATTTGAAAAGCGTAGTAAATAATTATTTTTGGTATTTGCTTTGGTCGTTAGGATTTCCCGAAGACTTGGTAAATTATGACTTGTTTAATACAAGAACTATCATAAATTTGGCAATATTTGATAAATATACGATAATTGGTCTGGTTGCTTTGAGCTTTTTATTTGTTTTTTTGTTATTTTTTATATTTGCATTTTTTAAGGCATTAATAAAAACATCAAATAAGCAGATAAAAATAATAGGATTTTTATTATTTTGGTTTTTAACTACTTTGGGAATGGTGGTTTTTTACCCCTTTCATAAATTTATCTACAGCCTGACTGTACCATTGGTGGCAATTTCAATTTTATTGGCGATTGTTTCCTTGGAGCTCTACAAAAAAGCCTTTCTTCTTTATTTTATGTTTATTGTAGTATATTTTGCCAGTCAGCTGTTTGTGGTTACATATATGAAAACAAAGCATTGGACTATTGTAAGGGGTGAATTGGCAAAAATTAGTAAAGAATTTTTAGATAATAATGTAAAGGGGGGAGAAACTATTTTTGTCAGAGAAGATTTTTCTCCGGTTTGTTGGCTTAAGTATAGTATTGGCAAAACAAATTTGTATTTTTTTTGCCAATAATATATAAAAATTG
>CAYNBK010000163.1:0-1989 GCA_964395485.1 uncultured Pseudomonadales bacterium | reverse complement strand
CTTCTGAAGATATATTTTTGTCTTTTAAGCCAAAATAAAGTACTTTTCCTTTATAAATACTGCCTAAATATGATAGCGACGGATCATCGGCATTTAGAATGAGAATATCAACGGGATTTTTTTGCAAGCTATTGACCCAAGCGCTTTTTATGCTGTCTATTTCCCCATAGCGGTCCATCTGGTCGCGAAAAAGGTTGCTGATAATAACAATATTGGGTTTCACTTTTGGCAATACCGAGCAAAAAGCGGCCTCGTCTACCTCAAATACTGCCCATGTATTTTTTCCTACTTTATTTTTATTGGCCAAGAGCGTAGACACCAGTCCCCTTTCAAGGTTGGAGCCTGTTCGGTTGTGGACAGTGACAATATCTGATTTGGTCAAATATGAGGCCAGCAAGCGGGCGCTGGTGGTTTTGCCGTTGGTTCCGGTGATAAGGATAATTTTACCCAGGGGGCGTGACAATTTTGTCAAAATATCCTGGTCTATTTTTAGGGCCAGCAAACCGGGTAGTGCACTTGCTCCGGACTTGCCCAGCACAGTTGTTACCCAAATGCAAAGCTTGCCGACAGCAGAGGCAAGTTTAAAGCGCCAATTATTATTTATTTTCATAACTAGATTTTAGCAAAAAAAACCCATCAGTAAGCCCGGTGAGGATTACCAATGGATCTAATTATGGGATTATATCAGTAGCTCTATAATTGTCAAGTACCATTATTATAGGCTAGTATTTTCTTACCTTCAATATCTCTATTTCATCAATAAACTGGTTTATACAACGGGCCCATGATCCATTTTTTTCTTCGGCCGATATTTTATTATATTTGCTCATTATTTCTTTAGTAGTTAAAAGGCCTTCTTCCACGTATTTTTTCTTTAATCCCTCTCCGACTTTTTGGTAAGCTTCTTCCCAGGTTTTAAAGCAAAGTGTCCCCTCGGAGTGTACTCCCCAACCAAAAGGATTATGACAGCATTCTTCCGGATTTTCTCCCGGCTGGATGTTGTCGTAGCAGTTTTGCGAAACAGGGATAGGCATTTTTTCACCAAGGTTGGATTCGCATTGGGCGATAGCCAGCGCGAAAACTGGATCTATTTCATACTGATGAAATATTCGGCTAAATTCAACACAGGTTTTGCCCATGGGAGATTCGCTTTTTGCCAGATACTGACAAATTAGTTCGTCTGTTCCGTCTTCGGCATTAACAGTGGAACTGTTTACACCAACTACTTTTGGCACTGTCATAAAGCTAAGGTTTTTGGCACTGCTGCTTAAAACCATTGGCGGTTTTTTTTCTCTAAATAAGCCCCCAAAAGAAAGTCCTATAATAGCACTAATTATAGCAATGAGTATGGTAGGATAAAAGAACATAAGAATTTTTTTTGTCATAGGCAGTTTAAACGACTACTCTACTGTGCCACACTTGATCTGTATTTGTCAAGCCGAGTTGGAGACTCTGCGTTGTATTATTTTGTCTTTTTATCTATAATATTGGAATAAAATAGGCAGTAATGCCAAAGTGCTGGAATTGCCTGTCCGCCGAAGCACACTGAATGAAGCGCGGCTACTTGTCCGCCTTTGGCGGAAACAGCCGGTGCGAAACATCTGTAGCGAAGGCGGAGTAGACAGCTTCAACAAAGCTGAAGAAAAGCGATATATGCCAAAGTGCTGGAATTGGTAGACAGGCACGGTTCAGGACCGTGTGTCGCAAGACGTGTGGGTTCAAGTCCCACCTTTGGCACTTCGATTTAGCTCAGTGTAGGCACAAGGTGGGACGATAAGTTATTAAGAAAAAGCACGGGTGGTGAAATTGGTATACACGCAGTCTTGAGGAGGCTGTGCCTTCGGGCGTGCAGGTTCAAGTCCTGTCCCGTGCACAAAAAGGGATTTTCGTCAGTGGCGCTCGCCGCGGGGGCGGGCGCGGCGAGCGCTTTATATGGATTCTGCCAGCTAAATTCGAGGCGGCGATTTCTTAAAAAGTAGTTCGAGCCAG
>CAYNBK010000162.1:0-1996 GCA_964395485.1 uncultured Pseudomonadales bacterium | reverse complement strand
TTTGGTAAGCAGTTATGTTATTCAAACCCTTTGGACAAGACAAATGGTGGCACATAGCCCGCAGGATACACCCGGACAGGTTAGAGCAGTTATGGGAGCATTCGCAAGGTGAATTTAGCCCGCAGACCATTATTGCTTTTGAAAATTACTTAAATAAAATAAGGCATTGTAAAGAGTTAACGCGAAATGGGGCGAGAGTATTACTGAAGATTTAATGTTTGAGGCCATAAAAGAACGCTATACAGATGATGAGGATGGTGAGGCTAAATTAATCTTAAAAGTTAATATGCAGGATAAATTAAGCGCGTTTGCTGTGCCAAGTAAAAAAAGATTAAAAGTTAGAATTGAGGTTATATATGAGTGATGAAGCAAAACTTCAGAAAACTTCAAATAGGCATACTTTTCCAAAAGGCAAGAACTGGAATGGGAATGCTAATGGTCGCCCAGTTGCGCCTGAGATTGAAGAATTAAGAACCGCATTGAGAATGGTCAGAAAACATCATAAAAATAAACCATTGCTTGTTCATGCCATAGAGAGAGCATATATTAACGACAAGGTTTTAATTGCTATTCTGAAAAAGATTATTCCGGATAAAGTATCGGCACATTTAGAAGGCGAGATTAAAGGCGGGGAAACAAAAGTAATAATTGTAAGGGCTGAGAGAAAAGAAGATGGAGAGAGAATACAAGCTGACATTAAGACAGGACGAAGCTTACGAATACCTGAGTAATGAAAACGATGTAAGCGTCCTCTACGGCGGAGCAAAAGGCGGTGGTAAGTCTTGGCTCTTATGTCTATGGGTTTATTATTGGGCGACGCATTTGATAGATTTATTCGGAATAACAAAAGCTCAAAAATTTCCTATTCCAATAGGATTTATAGGACGCAAACGCAGCGTTGATTTTTCAAAGACTACATTTGAAACTTGGAAAAAAATAATACTTTATCAATCCTATGAAATAAAAGAACAAGATAAAGAGATTATTATAGATGGCAAAGTTAAAATACTATTTGGAGGCCTTGATGACCAGGCTTTAATCAATAAATTTAACTCTGCTGAACTCGCATTTTACGCGATTGACCAAGCTGAAGAAACAGAGCGCGGCGATGTCGCGGTATTAAGTGGGTCGTTAAGGTTAAAACATAATGATGTTGTTCCGCCTTACAAGCGGCTTTATACCGCCAATCCTGCTGAATGCTGGCTTAAAGAGGATTTTATCTCAAGGCATTTGCTAAACCATTATTACATTCCGGCGCTTTATTCAGATAATCCCTACTTGCCAGCCAATTACGAACATACCTTGCAAGAAGCATTCAGTTACGATGAAGTTTTGCTTAAAGCATACAAAGATGGTGATTGGGATGCCTTGCAAGCTGATAACGTCCTGATTACCTCGAAGATGCTTAATAGCTTACGAAATATACCAACCGAGAGCAGTTTTAAGAAAAATGCTGTTATATCTTGCGATCCTGCGCTTGGTGGTGATGAGTGCATAATTGATTATAACTTAAATGGCGAAATTGTGGATAGGTGTATTTTGCATACCGATAACACAATGCTTATAGCCGCAGAGGTTATGGCCTTGGGTCATAAATATAGATGTTTTGATTTTGTTTGCGATATTATTGGCGTAGGCGCTGGTGTAGCAGATAGGGCAGAACAGCAGGGTATGAGGGTTATAAGGATAAATTCAGCGGCTTCCGCGATGAATAAAGTTAAATTTGCTAATGTCCGGGCTGAAATGTGGTGGATGGTTAAAGAGTTAGTTGATAGTCAAAAACTTCCATTTCCAAAAGATGAAGAACTTCGCCGGCAGTTAGTTGCTGTTAGATATAAAATTCAAAGTGGTAAGATACAGCTTGAGCTCAAAGAGATAACAAAGAAGCGTTTAGGCCGTTCGCCTGACAGGGCTGATGCTTTCGTTTATGCAATTTATGCTTTAGATAAATTAGCAAGGAATATAACAAATAAAAATCCAGAATTCGTTAGTCAAT
>CAYNBK010000161.1:0-2016 GCA_964395485.1 uncultured Pseudomonadales bacterium | reverse complement strand
AAAATAACATCGCTTTTTTCTGGTTGTGGCGGCTTGGACCTTGGTTTTGAAAAAGCCGGTTTTAAGGTTGCCTGGGCGAATGAATTTGACAAAACAATTTGGGATACCTTTTCTTTTAATTTTTCCAATACCAAATTAGATAAAAGAAGCATTATAGATATACCTTCTTCTGAAATTCCCGCCGCAGACGGCATTATAGGAGGTCCGCCTTGCCAAAGCTGGAGTGAAGCCGGCGCCTGCCGTGGCATAAACGACCATAGAGGGCAATTATTTTTTGAATATGTCAGAGTATTAAAAGATAAGCAGCCTTTGTTTTTTCTAGCCGAAAATGTTTCTGGTATACTTGCGTATATCCACAAAAAAGCCTTTGAAAGGATTTTAAGTGAATTTTCTTCCGCGGGTTATAACGTAGTTTTTAAGCTGCTTAATGCTAAAAACTATAATGTACCTCAGGACAGGGAAAGAGTTATCATAGTTGGTTATCATAAAAAGATGGGTAAAACCTTTGAATACCCAGAAGGATCTAATAAATTATTAACATTAAAAGATGCTATTGGGGATTTGCCTGAGGCTAAGCCAGCTAAGATTTATAATAAAACAAATGATGGCGTCCTTAAAATTCCTAATCATGAATACATGATAGGCGGATTTTCTACGATATATATGTCTAGAAATAGAGTGCGAAGCTGGAATGAACAGTCTTTTACGATACAGGCAGGTGGAAGGCATGCGCCAATTCATCCTAAGGCGCCCAAAATGAAGTTTATCAAGCAAAATAAAAGAATTTTTATCCCAGGCAAGGAACATCTATATAGGAGGCTATCTGTTAGAGAGTGCGCAAGGATCCAGACTTTTCCAGAAAAATTTATTTTTAAATATGATAATATCGTAGACGGCTATAAAATGGTAGGCAATGCAGTGCCTGTGGAATTTGCCCGGGCGTTAGCAGAAAAAATCATCGTAGATTTAAAAGAATATAAAAAGAGCATATCTAACAAAAACAGCCAAAAATTTATCCGCAAAACAAAATATAAAACAGGGACAGAAACGATTTTTGTCGATAATTGGAATAGGAATTTTTTAAAAGAACCCGCACTTAAAGTTTAACTACAATAAATATGACAACCTTAGTAGCTTTAGCGACAAAAGATGCTTTAGTTTTCGGCTGCGATAGTCTAGGATCTCGGACGGGGCGCGTTATTGACCCTGCCGATTTGGTAGAGTTTTTTAATTTGGATGATAAAGATGCCCCGCTTAAAGTAGATAAAGACGGTAAACCGTTAATAAAATCTTTTAATGATATCTATTATAAATCTGTATCCGTCCCGAGCGAACATATGACTCATATGACAAAACTGTTTTCTTTAGAACCGCTGCCGGCATGTGTTATGCTTACTGGGATTACTTCTGTTGGTGAGAGAACTATAAAAAGCTTGATAGAAGAATTCGTAATGAAAAACGCCGAGACTATAGGAACAAGTGACTATATAGTTCGACATATTGCAGAAAAATTAATGGAGCATATTTTACAGTACTATGAAAAAACATATCCTGATGAAAAAACAAGACCAGAATTAGAATTAATTCTTGGAGGATATGGTAAAAAAGAAGCTTTGCCAGAAATATATAGAATAAAATTGCCAGGCAAAAACATAGAATTACAATTGGACCCTGAGAAAGGAAGTCGTTTTGGTATAGTTTTTGCTGGTCAAATGAAGGAGATACAACGTATCGTTTTTGGTACAGATTCTAGAAACAATTTTGAATTAAGAAAAAGACATATAGTTTTGTTAGAAAAGTATAGGGATAAAATAATAGAGCTTTTAAAAGCCAGCAATATTTCTTTTAAAATTCCTGATTTTACAAAAGATGAGCTTTTAGGATTAGATATTTTTGCTGATAATTGGGCACTAGAAGGATTTGAAGCAAATTGGGGGGATTTTTCAGAGCAGAATGCCATTGAGTGATCTTCCCCCGAAAAAGTGGACACAACGAAGAGTTGGTGGTAGCATAACC
>CAYNBK010000160.1:0-2017 GCA_964395485.1 uncultured Pseudomonadales bacterium | reverse complement strand
TTTAATCCAGCAAACACAAACTCTGTTTTTTTGTGTTTTTATTCCTAAATTGTATCTGTTTTTTTTCTGTTCTTGTATCCAAATAGTCCAAAAATCGTTTAATTTTATCTTTTAATAATTTTTCCTTTTTTCTATCAAGATCCTTTACATTTAGTTTAAAATTGTAAAATCCTGCTCGAATACCCGCTTTTATTAACTTCCTGCATAGATTAAGCTCTCCACCTAGTGTTTTTCCATATTTTATCGGATTTATTTCCAAAAAAAGCAGTAAAAAAAGCGGGCCCGTATATTTGCTGTCTAAAGAACTTTGCAAAACCAGAGAAGAATAGTGATAAGGAGGAAAAAACCGCATAGAAAAATCGCTGCGCTCCAAAAACAGAATAAACAAGTTTCTTTTATTTGAAGCCTTGAACAAATTTTTTAGCTTGATCAAATTTAAAGCAGATAGAGAATAATACTCATATCTTTTTGTTTCTAAGCCTTTCAAAGATGCAAAATAAATATCGCCCTTGGCTTTTTTAAGCAAATCGCGAAATAAAAATTTTTTTTCGCCGATATTGGCCGATTTTCCTATCATTGAACCGCTATTTTTCTTCACAAAACCATAATACAACAATTTGGACTTTTTTACCTTATTTTAGTAAAATCTAGTAAAATCTCAAAAAGGAGAAAATATGGCAAATTTTTATAAAATCGGGTTCTTTATCTTTTTTAGCATTTTTTTATTGGCGCTCGGCGCGTCAGGAGCTTGGTTATACTTTAATTCCAGTTCTAGGGACGTAAAAAGCGAAGTTGAACAAAAACAGGCTGTAAACATAAGAAAAGAAGAACTGTCTCCCACTCCGGAACCAAGCGTTATTGTCCCCACTAGCGCCCCTAGTCCAACGCCGGAAAAATCAGATTTGGAGCAAATACGCGAAGCCATGGCCGCCAAATACGGAAAATCTATCGAAGATACTACCGTCAGCCTAAATGAAAATGATGGTAATTTCGCCAGCGGTGGAGTGAAATTTGCCAATGAAATTGCCGGTGCTTGGCTTTTAGCGGCTAAAGTAGATAATAACTGGATGATAGTGCAAGACGGCAACGGCACTATCTCCTGCGAAACAATAGAACCTTACGGCTTTCCTGTCAGCATGGTGCCTGAGTGTATTGACAGCATCGGCAATCTCATCACCCGCTGAATTAACCGGCTAAATAACCGCCATCAACATAAAGCACCACACCGGTAATATAGTCTGCTTCATCAGAGGCCAAAAAAGAAACTGCCGCTCCAATTTCTTTAGGTTTTCCCAGTCTTCCCTTTGGAACCCGAACTAAAATCGCTTTTAAAAGCTCAGGATCATCCATCGCGGCTTTGGTCATGTCAGATTCAATTCCTCCCGGAGCCACACTATTTACATTAATACCCTTAGGGGCAAGATCCAAAGCCATATTTTCGGTCAAAGCCACTATCCCTCCTTTTGATGCCGTATAGTGAGCAATATGGGACACGCCCACGCCCACACCGCCGGAAGCAATCGAGGCGATATTAATAATCTTTGAGCCTGCTCCCATAAGCTTTACTGCCTGCTGAGAACACAAAAATTGCCCTTTCAAATTTGTATCAATAATTTTATCCCAGCTCTCTTCACTTATTTCCTCAAAAGCGGCATAAGCTAAAATACCGGCATTGTTTACCAAAATATCCAGTTTTTCCCATTTTACCTTAAGCTGATCAAACATACTCTTTACTTCTTCGCCTTTCGACACATCGGCTTTAAGCACCCAGGCCTCTTGACCCATTTTTTTCACTTCTTCTGCTACCGCTTCTGCTTTTTCACTGTTCGAGTGGTAATTTATCGCTATATCTGCGCCTTGCTCTGCCAGGGCCAATACTATTCCTCTCCCAATGCCGCGTGATCCGCCGGTTACCAGCGCTTTTTTTCCTTTCAAGCTAAACATCATAAAAAACTCCTTTCATTAACTTTGATAAAAAAATTGTGATATATTATTGGCAAAACAAATTTGTATTTTT
>CAYNBK010000159.1:0-2017 GCA_964395485.1 uncultured Pseudomonadales bacterium | reverse complement strand
CTCATTCACCCACGGCTAAAGCCGTGGATCTCTGCCGCAAAGCGACCGTTTAGAAACAGCATAAGCCTCCATCATACTACTGTCATAAGGCTTCAGCAAAGACAATAGGTCTTGTTTTTGACTGTTTTCATCAAGCCAAACAGCCTCCTTCTGCTTGTCCAATATGGCCGGCATGCGGCCGTGGATTTCACCTATCAGTTTGTTCGGCTCTACTGTTACTATGGTAAAATTGTTTATTTTACCCTCTTTTCCCTCCCAAACGTCAAAAAGGCCTGCCATTGAAAAAAAGTCCTGCTCTTTTAACCGGATATAATGCGGCTTTTTTTCTTTCCTGCCTATTTTTTCCCATTCATAAAAACCGCTGGCCGGCACCAAACAGCGTTGGCGTAAAAATGGAATACGAAAATAGGGTTTGCTGTCAATGCTTTCTACACGGGCGTTGATGCTCTTGTAGCTTTTGCTGGAGTCTTTTACCCAATGCGGCAACAAACCCCAATTCATAAGAGCCAACTTTCTCCGATTGTTTTTTATTATCACCAAAGTTTCTTGTCCGGGGGCAATATTAAAACGTGGTTTAAGGCCGGTTTTTTCCGGCAAGTAAAAACGCTTCTCAAAACCCTTGGTATAAACAAGAGAAAATCTGCCGCACATTGGCTTATTATAGCAAAAAAGTGCAAGGAATCGGGTAAAACCGGTTGAGAAATAATAAAATGAGCAAATAATCTGTCTATCTGAGAGAAAACTTTAGGCTTCAATTGCCGGTGTTTTGATCAGAGATTGCTGCAAAAGCGCCTTGGCCTCGGTCAGTGAACTTTGAAAAACACAGGCGATCTCTTCACATATCTTTGTCTTTGCCAGTTGAAAAGCTTCGTTTTTACTGCTGGTAAAATCTTTCCCCTGGCGGTTTTTTGTCCACCACAATTGCTTCAAAACCTCTATCCAGGCATCAAAATCATTTAAGGCTAGTTTTTCTTTACTTTTTAAAAGGTCAAAGTTAAAGTTTTCGTCCGGGCTTTGTTTCAGGCTTTCCAAAAGCTCTTTGGCTTTTTCTTTACTTATCGGGTAGCGGATGTGGGTTTTGTCAATATTTTCAAACGGTATGCTAAAAATGGCGTTGTTATCGTTTTTCTGAAAAAGAGCTTGGTAAAAAAGAGTTTTTTCCTCACTGCCTTCGGAGCTTTTTTTATTTACTATTCTGGAGATTTTCCATGCTTTCCCAAATCGAATAATATTGCTGCCCACTTTCAGAGAATCATCATTCATAATTGCCTGCCTTTCGTCTAAGATTTAAACAACGGGGATATTGTTTTTCATTATAGCACTTCAGACTGGTTCAGGCAAGGATAATAAGCTATTCTGCTTTCTTTTTTTCCAGCACTTGGAAAACAATCCCTACCAACCCCAAGATAAACACCGCCAAAACGATTAGTGCGAGCTTACTGATATCTTTGGCCAAATTAGCGTCTAAACTGGCTTCTTGGCTCTGCGCAAAAACTTGAATTAGAAAAAGTTCTAAATACATATATTTATATCGGAGCCTTTTCCGCCCTATCCCACAAAAACATAAAAATCTGTTTGTTCAGAGAGGCCACCTTCTGATTATAGATCTCCACTCCAAAAATATCCCCCTCATGCCAGTTATAATATGACATAACGTCATTATAAATATCGGACTGCAGGCTAATATCAATTAGTTTTTTGGGCATATACTTGGAAATAAAAATCTTTTCCGGATAGCTGATTCTGTACTTGCTTTCCTCTAAGCTTTTTAAATACTCGTCGGAGTATATATCTTTTAAAACAAGTCCTTTTCTAATAAATGCCTTTCGCCAATCTTGCATAAACTCCACGCCGACAAACTCGCTCAGCTCCCGGTGGGTAAAACCGAGGACTTCTTTTTTCGCCCGCAGGGTATTCCAAATCATTTGTTTAAAGCCGCTGACGCCACGGTAATAAAAAACCTGTTTAAGTGTAAAAAACGGTTGCTGACTTTAGCCTAAGTTCTAAAACGAAGTGC
>CAYNBK010000158.1:0-2043 GCA_964395485.1 uncultured Pseudomonadales bacterium | reverse complement strand
TTTATATATTATTGGCAAAAAAAATACAAATTTGTTTTGCCAATACTATAATTTTGATTTGAGTCTGCTATAAGTGCGAAACTCGTGTTTATAGACCTAACAACCCCGGGGGTTGTTGTATCTGTCAGTCTATTGTGAGGTTGTTTACATGCCTGATGTGTAGGACATTGTCGTTGTGGTCCAGCAGTATGCCGACAGCATCCAGGCGGTAGGAGCAGTTTAGTCTTGGATTTTTCAAAAGAAAATATTGGACGGTTTTTATAATATGTCGTATTTTATAGGGTTGTATACTGTCAAGCGGGGGGCCGTATTTTAAGCCGCGGCGGGTTTTTACCTCCACAAAAACAAGCGTTTTTTTGTCCCTGAGGATCAGGTCGATCTCGCCAAATTTGGAGCGGAAATTGCGGTCCACAAACCTATAGCCTTTTTTCTTAAGGTGTTTTAGAGCGATATTCTCTCCCAGTTTTCCCAAGCTCACACTGCTCATATTTATCCAGCTCCGCTATAGCATCTGCCTAAGATTATATTAATATTTTGGCGCCAAATAGTAAATTGCCGGCTTGACAAGCCCGTTTTTATTATGTTAGCTTTAATTTAGGCTGAAATATAGCTGAAAAATTAGCATATAAAGGGGCAAATATGGCAGGTAAAAGAAAAACTTCCAGGCGTAAAAGTGCCAAAATATCCAAAAAGACATTCAAATTTAATCCCAAAAAAGACAAAAAGCTTATTATTATGCTGCTGGTCGGCTTTTTGCTTTTTGGCGGAGTGGCTTGCGCCATGGCGAAAGATACCATTGTATTAAGGAAACCGGAAATTAATGCACAATGCGCCGGTTGTTGCTCTCCGGCAAAATGCGCCAAAAAAGAAGATGACTGTTTGAGCAAGTGCAAAAAAAGTGAAAACAGAAAAGAGTGTAAGCAAAATTGTTATGATAAATACGAGACATGTATCGGCCACCCCTGCGGCTGGCAGGGCGGCGGGGCAATATATACTTGCATTCCAGAAAAAGGTAGTTGTGTGATAGGTAAAAAAGAAAAATGTCAACAAGACGGTGCATACAATTCTAAGCAATATGTGTGTGAAGCCAATCCGCAGGGCAAAGGTGGTTGTTGGGTTTTGGTAACTTATAAGGGTTGGGATTGTTTGGGTCAAGGTAACAGGGGTGTCAGAAGTGGCGGAGGTCAGAGTGAAACATGCGATCCAACAACACAGGGAAATAAGTGTATCCGCGAAAATTATTTGTGCGGCAATGATGGTGTTGTGCGGCATAGCACAGATTGTCAAGTTAATAATAAATGTTTAAATTTGCCCCGCTGCAGCGAAGTCGGCAGTAAGTGTACAGATCGAGAAATGGTAGGTTGTGACGGCAGTTGTGAGGGTGATCGGACAAAATGTGTCAAGGGTGATAACTTTAATATTGCCAAGTGCTGCAGGCCAGAATAGATCGATTGACACTGGCAGAAATTGTTATAAAATATCAGCAATGAAAAACGCTTTTGCCAAAAAAGAAAAGTTTCTCCTTCTTGACTAGAAAGAAGGGGGAATTTTTTTGGGCAAATGGCTAGAAAAACTCCTTCCGTGGAGTTTTTTTTGGTAAAATCAAATATTAAATATCAAACATCAAAATTAAAGTTTAAAAAATGCAAAACTGTAATAATCAACAATATAAAGTAGAATTCAAAAAAAGGCTGTATAATTTTATACTGAACTTAATTAAATTTATTGACTTGCTAAATAAAAGAGACAGAACTGTTTTTGTTATCTCTGATCAGTTATTAAGGAGCGGAACCAGTATTTTGGGAAATTATGTCGAAGCCCAGGCCGCCAGCTCCAAGCGCGACTTTACCAACTTTTTTAACCATTCTTTAAAATCTGCCAATGAAAGTAAGCTATGGCTGGCCCTGTTAAGAGATACAAGTAAAGCAGACAAGGAACAAGTTAATGTTTTGTTAAAAGAACTAACTGAAGTAGCTAATATTTTCGGTTCCAGCATATTAACCCTTAAAGGGAAAAAGTGATATCATTATTTTTAAAATTTAA
>CAYNBK010000157.1:0-2123 GCA_964395485.1 uncultured Pseudomonadales bacterium | reverse complement strand
TTTATATATTTAGCCATGAAAAAGGATAAAAAATAGAGAAAGCGGTTAAGTCAGGAAATAGCCAATTCCCCATAAAAAAAGCAGCTCTAGTTTAAATTGTCGCTATTAAAAATAACGGAAAAAAACTAAAAACTGCTTTTTTATGTTTTAATACCTACCTTGTCCTTTATCCTGTCTAGGACCGAAATCGCTCCTAGGCTTCATTGGTCTGGCTTCATTTACAACCATTGCCCGACCATCAAAATCCTGGCCATTAAACATCTCAATGGCTTTTTTGGCTTCTTCTTCAGTACTCATTTCCACAAAACCAAAACCTTTGGAACGACCAGAAAACTTGTCGCTGATAACAACAGCGCTAACAACCTTTCCAGCCTGGGAAAAAAGCTCCTGAAGCTGATCACCGGTAACATTATAACTTAGGTTACCGCAATATAACTTAATATTCAAACTACTCACCTCCTTGCAAGGCCCCCGTGTAGCATACTTAATCTTAGGAATCCCTGCGAAGAAGGTAGCCTTGGGGGTTATCATTTCAATTTGCTTTATTCTAACAGAAAACAAGTCTGTCTTCAAGCCCGGAATTTAAATTCTGGTGGTCGCGTAAATATTCCTCCAATAACTCCTGTATAGAAGTACAAATTACTTTTCCTTCTCCTGACTGTAAAAGCTCTTGGTTGCTTACATTCAAATAGCTGTCCGACTGGTTAAAATGATAGCTCTGCAGACTTATAGTATATAGATTATCATCAAGCACCTTCTGGCCGTTTATCTGCAGGCTTAATAGTTTTGCTTTTTTATCGTCATAAACAGCTTTTACCCCGCTGTTTACCTGATAACACTCTCCTTCGCCATCCCTGTTTTCCGGCCTCATAATATGGGAAAAAAGCTTTTTCATATTTTTGCCGCTCAAGAAAAATCTACGCAAACTGTCATCATAGGGAAAACAGGCCAAAAAATCCTTTAAAGTTACCAGCGGCCCCATTTCCTTTACTCTTATCGAACCGCTACCCACCAGCATCACGTCCGTCTGGGCGCTTTCTGCCAAAGCGTCGGCGATCAGGTTCCCCAGGGTTATTTCAACTTCTCTTTTGGGGTGTGTCATTTTTTGGGCAAACTTGCATAAAATAGTGCTGTATTTTCTATCCACTTCATCCCGAAATGAGTTAATATATTTTTCCAGTTCTTTATCAGGCTCTGCCAGTTTACTGTCTATAGGTATAAGCCGCCATTTATAATTGACAATGCTGTTTGTATCATCGTCCACCACTATATCAAAGCGCCCCACCTGATCAGACCCTACTCCTGCCTGAGTGATAAGGATATTATTGGTTTTTTTAGCTCTTTTCAAAATAGTATGCGAATGCCCTCCTATTATCATGTCAACTCCCCATTCTGGCTTCAGCATTTTAGCCAAAACAATATCAGATTCAAAACCGATATGGGTAAGCAAAACTGTTAAGTCAATATCATCATTCTTGTAGGCGTTGCAGATTTTTCCTACTTCGCGGCTGGCATCTTCAAGCGAAACAAAACTGCCAACCAGTTTATCCATCATGATAGAGTCCATCACTTTTTCCGTGATAATGCCGGTAAAAAGAATGTCAAGACCAGCTTTATTTATCACCAGATATGGATTCATCAATCTCTTGTTATATTTTTTAATATAAAGGTTGGCATTCACTATGGGAAAGTTGGCCATTTTTTCCAAAAAAAGCAAATGAGGAAGACCATAGTCAAATTCATGATTTCCCAGGGCCACCACATCCGGAGCCAGATAGTTCATTATTTCCATGGTGGAAACACCTTTATACTCCGAGTCAATCAGTGAACCCTGCACCATATCGCCGGAGATAACATAAAGGACATTTTCCTCCTCTTCCCTTACTCTATTAATATAGCCGGAAAGCAAAGCCAGGCCGCCTATCAGTTTGCCTTTTTTCCCCTTGGATACCTCAGCCAAAAAATCTCCATGCATATCATTGGAGTGAAAAATGGTAAATTTTCTTGTTTTCATAAAAGACACCCTTGCTGTTCAATTTTTTGCAAAAGCTCTTTGCTGTCGTTTTCTGTATTATTTACTTTTGTAGATACCCACGGCTAAAGCCGTGGCACTTTAACCTTTT
>CAYNBK010000156.1:0-2133 GCA_964395485.1 uncultured Pseudomonadales bacterium | reverse complement strand
TTTCGGCAAACAAGGCAGGGCCTGGATGAAAGGCAAAATATCCTTTCTTCCCCCCCAACAGCCAGTTTGCCTTTAAACAGCTTTTAACAAGCATTGACAACTAACAAAAAACTATGCTCTGAGGCTTGCCTTGTCTGAGTGGGGAGTTTGAGGTGGCGAAGGCCCCTCAATAACAGCGAAGCTGTTAAAATATAGGTATGTTACTGCATGCAAGCCATACCGTTCATGACTGCAAAGCCCACTATGTTTGGAGCATGAAGTATAGAAAAAATCTTTTGTTTAACAAAAGATATCAGGAAAAACTAAAAGAGCTGGTTTGTGAAATCGGAGAAAGATACTGGTACAGAATCACAAAACTGGGAACAGATGGAGACCGCATCCATTTGTTTATTCAATCAAACCCAGATGATTCTTTCTCCAAAATAGTAAAGACAATCAAAAGTATAACAGCCAGAGAAATGTTTAAAGCACTTCCTGAACTAAAAAGACTTATGTGGGGAGCAGCATTCTGGGAGTAGGGATATTTTGTCGGAACAGTCGGGGATGAAACAACAGCAGAAATGATCAAAAAATACATTGAAAAACAAGGGATGCAAAGGGGCGTTAAGGCTAAACAGATAAAACTATTTTAATCATCCAATGAAGCCCCAGGGCTTGCCTTGTTTGGGAGAATCACTTAAAGCGAAGCGGCATTGCCGTAGTAAACAACCAAAAAAGATATGTTTTACTGGACTCTATTACCGGCTCATTCAACTTTTTAGTATATTTTTTACTGCTTATGGGGGTGATGGTGGCTATTGTGGGCGGTTTGGGCTTGGCAGGGACTATGGGCCTTAACGTTATGGAAAGGACAAGGGAGATAGGAGTAATGCGCTCTATCGGCGCCAGCAATCTAGCAGTGGCTCTGATAGTTCTTACAGAGGGCGGGATTATCGCCGTAGTCAGCTGGCTTATCGCAATTCCTATGAGCGCTCCTTTTACTTTGCTTTTTGATGTTGTTATCGGCCAGTCGTTTTTTGAAAGGAATTTGGTTTTTTCTTATCAGGCGGTTTGGGCGTTCATTTGGCTGTTTATTGTGCTTTTTATATCTCTGTTGGCTAGCTTTGTCCCGGCGCGCACGGCTGTAAACATGTCTGTCCGCGATACCCTGGCCTATGAGTAGCTGGGAGTGTTATACTTAAGTTATATGTTTTGATATCCTGGCAAAGAAGAAAAAGTAGACTATGGCGACGGTTTGGTTGTCAGCTGCGGTTTGCTGCTGCCGCCGGAGCAGGAAAAAACAGCCATTAAGCTTTCTTCATATATTGCCCAAAAATCCGGCACTGCCTCTATTTACAAAACCAATCTTCCCTATGTCAGCCTATATGAAACAGTTTTTCCCCGGCGCAATATTGAAAAAATAAAAAAAGTTATAAAAATTATTGCCGAAAATATGCCGGAGTTTTTGATGGAATGGGGCATATTGGAAACCACCACAGATTATGTTATTTTATGGGGAGAAAGAACTGAAGTATTGGCTCTTTTTCAGCGCGAGTTTTTACATAAACTAAATCCTTTGCGGGAGGGTTATTTTAAGGAAAAATACTTAAGTATATTATTGGCAAAACAAATTTGTATTTTTTTTGCCAATAATATATAAAAATTGAATTTGTATTTAAATAAACTAATCTGCAAGCAGATTAGCATACTAAGCGAAAATCAAATTATTTTCAAAAAGTGGTAAATTTGATTTGCGCTTAGTATACTTACAAGTTGTCTGATGGTGAAAAATCCAGTTTGGAAAAATGGGGGTCCCCCTGGGCGGAAAACTATGAGCCCTATATGTTACTAGCAAAAGCCAAAACAGCCATTAAAGTATCGGAGCTTGATATTGATGATATTTGGCCATACCGCCATTGCCGCTTTAACGGTGTTTTTTTGCTTTTAAAAGATGTAAGCAGGCCAAAATTCTTTACCTATTTATTTTCAAAAAAATAAAGACTTTTTTACCTATTTTATTTTTATTTTTTTATGTGTATAGTAGTATTTAGCTGTCACTTGTTGAGGATATTATGGATTATAGGCGGCTGGTATTGTTGTAAGTGTTTGACTACGATACGTTGTTAGGAGTATCATCTCTTAACAACGATGCTA
>CAYNBK010000155.1:0-2137 GCA_964395485.1 uncultured Pseudomonadales bacterium | reverse complement strand
GGTGGTGCGGTAGGTAATTGTTGAGTTCCCGGCATTGTCGGGGCGGGTTTTCGTTCAAATGGTAAAAATTCAGGTAGTTTAATCCTTGCTTCTTTGAATGGTAAAAATTCAAATGGTTTTGTGGGTTGTTTATCTAATACAAATCCAGCGGGAGGTTTAACTTCTGCATCAAGTTCAAATCCTTCTGGCAAATTTGATATTGTTGGTTTTTCATCTAATACAAATCCTGCGGGTAATGGCATCGTTATTTTGCTCCTGTGTTTTTATATACTTGCCAGGTAGTTCCATTATCATAAGAAATTACTTTTTGTCCTGTTTTTGGGTTTGTTGCGGTTATTGGTGCTACCGCTTTTTTGCTTGGTGTCTCTCTGCCAATAGGTGTAACCACCCTCTTTTTGGTTTTAATCGGGCCTATAATAGTTTCTATTACTTCTGTTAATTCGTAGTCATTTAAGTCTGGCGATTTTTCTTTTAATACATTCGTCATTTTCTGTAATGTATCTTGAGCATAACTCTCATTTAATTTCGCCTCGTCTTTTTTGTTTTGCTCACGCTTTGACTTTGCTATTGCCATATAATTATCGTATGTAGTATTCAAATCTTGTATTCTTTTGTCTTTTGCCGATTGTTGCCCTAACCATGTTATATATTCTTTCCTTCTTCCAAGTGCCTTTTCCTTAAATGGTTCTGCCGCCTCCAGTTTTGCTGTTGTTCGCCCTCTAATATCTTCAAGAGTTAATCCAGGCCGAATAGGCTTAAAGAATATCCCTTGCGGTATGGCTTTTTGTTGTATTACCGTTTTGGCTAATTCTACCTGTTCATTTACAGCAAGCGGAGCTTCCTGTCCATTAACAAGACGATACGGCTGGTTTTTACTAAAAAGGTCAAGAGCATATTTATAGTAATTTTCTCGTTCTGCTTGTTGCTGTTCAGCAACGGACTTGTATTTCTTTTCTATACCACCCGTTATTCCACTTACAACTCCTGTCGCGGCTGTTTCTAATAAACCCGGTTGTTGTATTTGTCTGGCTTTTTCCTGTGCAATAAGTTCGTCCCAGTTTAATGGCATTTTATACCTCCTGTGTTTTTATTAAGTGAATGCTTTTAATAACCAATTTGCTATTCCACCACCAAGCGGCCCACCGACCGCTGTCCCCACTGCGGTCCCTAACGCTCCAAGCGGTTTTTCCCACCATTGTCCTTTTCCCTTTTCAACTAAATTAAGATAGTCCTGCATTCTCCCTGTTTCATATAAACTTTTCATTAAAATATCAGTTTTAGTCCAGTCTCGCTTTTGTTTTGCAAAATAATCTGCCATTTCTTGTTCCGATGTAAATTGTTTTGCTTTTTCAAAAAAATCTTGTAATGCTAACGATTTCGCTTGTGCAGATTCAAATTCACCCAGCTTCCGTCCGTATTCTCGTTCACCAAGCCCTAAGGCAGTAGCCGATTTGTTAGCTGCCATTTCTTTTAAGAGCTGCCCCGTTGCTTCAAGTTGTGAGCCACTACCGTAAGAATGCGGACTTAAAAGATTGTATTCTTCCCGTAGTTGCGTCATTGCTTTCTCTTCAAAAGGTTTCTGCATTTCGCCTATAGTTTCAGCCCATTTAGTTACATATTCAGGAGTAAACTCAGGTCGTCCACCTGCTATTTGCTTGTTAATAAGATTTTCTAAAGTTATCATGTCAGGTGTCTTTTTAAATTTATATACTGGTGCTTCTACTACAGGGACTGCACCCGTCATTTTACTAACTGCCAAGTCAAGTTTATCCCATGCCTTCCATACATCTACCCCTTTTGTTATTGCATCATTAACAAGTACATCTATTTCTCTTGCGTCAACACCCGGATATTTTGTTTTTAAGTCATACTTAAATTTTGCATTGTATAAATTATAAACTACATCCCAGTTATCAACATATGATTGTGCTTTAATAAGAGTATCCCAATCACTTGCCGTCATACCAGCGACACCCTTTTTTAAAAACTCATTATACAAACGAGTTGCAGTATCTTGTGCCTTTTCTCTCTCTACATCTGGAGTTCCTGTCATTGCCATAACTCCCTCCTTTTATCTTTCCTTTATTTTAGATTTAATTCAAACGAACCATTTATAGAACCATACCCGTCATATCCG
>CAYNBK010000154.1:0-2138 GCA_964395485.1 uncultured Pseudomonadales bacterium | reverse complement strand
CGCTGACGCCACGGTAATAAAAAACCTTTGTTTCCGCCTGGTTCTGGCCGACAATGCCTGAAAAAAACTGTTTAACCTCGGAAAAACTGTCTTCGAGCTGTTTGCTTTCGCTGGCTTTTTCGGCCACCAGCCGTTTGACCTGCTCAATCCTTCCTGTTTCTGCCATAACTCTTTGCCCTTCAATGAGCTCTTTTACTGTCCCTTTTTTCTTCATATTTTCCAAAAGACGGTAAACCTGAGTCCGGCTGATGCCACTGGCCCGGGAAAGTTCCAGGGTAGTTTGCTTCCCTTTTTGCGAGAGCAAAAAAAATAGCTCTATCTCCTCATCGGAAAAACCAAGTTTTTGAAAAAATGATAATACTTTATTGGGGACTTGTTTCATAAACTGTCCAGTTTTAGGACAACAGTTTTGCCTAATTTAATTCATATG
The DNA here is from genome assembly GCA_964395485.1 of uncultured Pseudomonadales bacterium. Lineage (GTDB taxonomy): Bacteria > Patescibacteriota > Microgenomatia > UBA1400 > CAYNBK01 > CAYNBK01. The sequence continues at coordinate 1,708 of CAYNBK010000154.1, read as the reverse complement.
CTAGTATAGCACAAATTAAAAAAGTCCCAAACAAGGACAAAAAGGAGTAAATATGGACAGCCTAAAATCAGTAATTATCCAAAAAGGAGCCGATGGTATAAAGCAGGCTTATGAACAGTCTCTTAAAGCCGGCAAGATTGATATAATTTGCTTGGCAGACAGTTATGAAAATATTATCGGGGATTATTTTGAACAAAAATACGCCCCTCGGCTTTTTGGGCAAACTATAACCCGGGAAATACTGCCGGACAGTCCGGAAAACCGTGTTTCAACCGCCAAAAAAGACCAAAAGAAAAACAAGGTCAGGTTCATTAAAAACAATTTTCCCAGCCAGAGCGATATTTTGCTTTTCTCCGGTCAGGCAGTACTGATATCATATAATCCTGAAAATCCGTACGCATTGCTTATAAAAGACGCTGAGCTGGTTTCAGCTTTGCAAAACCAGTTTGAGGCCTTGTGGAAATTCCTTGGGTAAAAGCATTATCGTCTTGCCTTAACCTGAAATTTTCAAAATACTGTATTCTCTCTGTCCGGCCGGTGCTTCTACTTTTACCATATCACCGGCTTTTTTGCCCATCAGTGCCTGACCCAGCGGGGAGCGGTAAGAGATAGTTCCTTTGTTCGGGTCAGATTCATATCCGCCGACTATGGCAAACTCCACTTTCTTTTCCCCCGTCTTTAAAAACACCTTACTGTCTATTTCTACCCTGCCGGTGTTTCTGCTCTTTACCACTACTGCCAAACGGATCAGCCTGTCCAAACGCCCTACTCTGCCGTCAATAGACGACAGCTTGGCTCTGGCTTCTTTATAATAGCCGTTTTCCGACAGATCACCCATTTCCCTGGCTTCGCGCAGATTGTTTACTGCCTGCGGCCGCTCTGCCAGCAGTTTCTTTCTCTCTTTTTTCAGTTCATCAAAACCCTTTTGGGTAAAAGGGATGTCCGGTTCTCTACGCATAAATATTTTTGGCATGTTTTCATTATACCCTGAAAGGGCGATTCGGGCCTACTGCTGGTTGGCGAAAAAACGAAAATAGTGGCTCCACCTCGGAGGTGAAAACCAAAAACAAAGAAAGAAAGCCCGCGAGTGATAAAGACTATAAAAAGCAGACTCGATTCCGGTAGTAACTGGCCCAGCTTTAATAAACCGATTAATAAAATATTATAGAACTTATCAGAGACAATTCACTTGGAATTCGCCGAACCGAGGTATTTTGCCTCTGGGCATGTATTTAGAGACGGATCGGCACCTACCGGCCGGCGCTACTGCATCAACTTCCTGATGTTGAAGTTTAAAAATGCTATAGAAAAAACAAATATCTCTTTTTATGAAAGCCTGTCAATAAAATCTAATCTTTGGTTGAGTTTTGCAGTTTGGCCGGCAATAGCATTTAAGGCCGAACTTAAATCTTCGTGTATTTTATCTTGAATAGTAAAATGAAGCCTCCGGTCTTTCCAGATATTTATTCTATATTTAGTCTGTTGACCTAACTCATATTTATCAATTAAATAAATCCTATCAAAACCAACGTGAGTATTATTACCAAGTTTTAATATCATACGCCGTCCTTTACCAAGCTCGCCTGTGCCCAATTCTATTAGCAAATCATATGTCTCAAAATGTTCATGCCCTTCCAGCTTGCCATAGCTATGTAAGTGTTAGCTTACGACACGTTGTATAGAATAATTAAATCTTTGTTTTAAGTAT
>CAYNBK010000153.1:0-2153 GCA_964395485.1 uncultured Pseudomonadales bacterium | reverse complement strand
TAAAAAATGCCAATATATAAATAAATTAGAAAAAATTATTGCCACATCTAGTAAGCTTACAGCCGAGGAGCCGATAAAAGGGATTGGCAGTCTCACGATCTGCCCCAAACAAAAGGAGATAAAAACAAGCCCAGAGATTATTTTTAAAAGCAGTTTATCTTTTAAGTTTTTCATACATTTTTATCCGGACAAGCATCGAGTGAAAACTCATCATATATGCCATCACAAAACCCTCAATCCCATCCAAAAAACCAAATTTAATAAAATAATTTAGAATAAATTTCCCGGTAGGATAAAAGAAAAATTCCCACAAGCTAAACTTCTTAGAGTCTGCAATGTTTTTTTCAGCTCTGAGTGTACTGTAAAAATTAAGCCTATCCAAAAACCCGGCAAGGTCCATTTTTCTTTCATGCCACAAAATTTCTTTGAGTCTGCATGCTTTACCTTTGTACTGCATGGTTTCATGAACTGTTCCCTCCCACTGCACCTTGTTCTTTCTTCCCAACCGGGCCAGATACATTTTGCCTGTCTCGCCAAAGTTCAGTTTTTTACCTAGAAAAACGTCTTTTCGCCTCAAAAAATAAGCGCAAGTATCGCTTTGTCCGTATTTGCTTACTATTTCTTTTGCCAAACTGTCAGAAACATATTCATCCGCATCGACAAAAAGCACCCAATTATTATTACATTTACCCAGTCCAAAGTTACGCGACGCAGAAAAATCACCATTCAACTCTCTTTTATAAATTTTTAGTTTATGCCTATTATTTTTTACTGCAATTCTTGCCTGAATCAAAGTCTCAGCGTCCGAATTGTCATCAACAATAACAATTTCCCCGCAGAAATACAGCGAAGCAATACACTTTCCGATGCTTTCCCTGCCGCTTTTCAAAAGTATTACTGCCGATATGCCACATTTTTCCATATTTTTGCCAATATTTCTTTCAACTCATTTCTCTCATTTTTGTCAAAAATGCCAAAAGCAAGCACCAATGTTACAAAAATACACCAATAAACAATAAAGGTACCGATAAAACTAAACCAGTTTTCTATTCTGATTTTTAATAGAAGGCTGAAAAATCCCGCTAAAAAAGCCATGATAATAGGCAAAATATAAGCCCTCCAGATAAAAGGCCAAGTCAATTCCTTTAAAACTTTTTTATGCACAAAGTATAGATATGCCGGCACCTGCAGAAGGTAGGTGAAAAAAGCGGCCCAGGCCGCCCCCAAAGGGCCATAGGAAGGTACCAGAAAAAAAGCCAGAGCCAAATAAACAATTACAATTAGTATAGAAAAATATGCCGGAAGGTTAGGCTTGCCGATACCTTCAAGATAGGTATTGGGCATACCATTCAAAACAGATATAGCATAGGCCAGTATCAGAACCCGAAGCACCAGACCGGCTTTATCAGCAAAATCCGGTCCTATCCATATTCTTAAAAAATCAACTCCATAAAAAAACAGATAAACACCCAAAGATAAAAATATAATATTTACTATCTTCACGGAAAATTTATATAGATATATTGTGCTTTTTTCTTTCTTTAACCCCTTTAATTCGGCCGTCATCGTAAACACGGGCGAAGTGATGTTTGGCTGCAGTGATATATAGCGATCTGACAGGCCCTGCGGGATAGACAAAAAAGCAAGCTGGTCCAAGCTCATTGAAGCACTGAGTATAAAACTGGCCGATTTTTGCCTCAGTTGGCCGCAAAGCTGGCCAACGAATTTCCACTTGGCATAAGCCAAAATTTCTTTTACTTTTGAAAATGAAAATAGCTTAATATTGTCTAAGCTAAAATACTCTCTCAGTAAAACTGCAAAATACAAAAACACCAATATTTGCACAAACAAATGCAGATAAATAATATCCATTAAACTCTTGCCATACAGCAGCAAGAGTGCGGTAATAACAGGGATCAGCACACCTAGAAAAATAGTCCTAATATTAAATATATGAAACTTTTGCATAGCTTGGAAAACCAGTGCCAAAAAATTTGACAGAGCACTGACAAAAAGAACCAGACAAAACAATCGTAGTCCCAAAATAGAAATACCGCCCACCTGCTGTACCAGGGGAAAAAATTTGCTCAACAAAAAAGGGCTAAAAAAGAATATTAAAAACGCCCATAAAAACATGATAGAAGTCTATATGA
>CAYNBK010000152.1:0-2188 GCA_964395485.1 uncultured Pseudomonadales bacterium | reverse complement strand
AACTTTTCATCATTTAATAAATAATGCAAATCTTCATTTTTTACTGGTCTAAAAAATGAAGCAAAAAAGGACGCCCTTTTAAAGTCTTGCCAGTTTGCTTAAAAAAATACAACGGGGAAGCTCAAAAACTAACTATGGGTATAGCAGACAGCTCGGCAAATAGAATTTTATAAAATTACATAAACACCCGTTTGTCATTTTTTCTGCCCAAACACGGTCGCGTACTTTAAGAAGGGAATCACAAAATAAATTAAATTTTTTAATAATGAAACATTTGTTATACAAAACATTTTTACTTTTTTTTCTTTGTTTATCGGTTTTGTTTTTCTTTACCCCAGTCCGTGCCGATGAAAATGATGACAAACTGCGCGATCTGCAAAGTCAAATCGCCGAGTTTCAGGCTAAAATTGAGGATGCGCAGGGCAAAAAACAAACTTTAGCCTCCACCATCAGCTATTTAAACAGTAAAATCCAGCTGACAGAAACGCAGATATCCAAAACCCAGACAGAAATAAACATAGTTACCAGAGATATTACAGCCCTGTCGGACAAAATCGATAAGCTGGATATTTCCCTGGACTCTTTGTCTGAAATACTGGCCGCCAGGGTAGAGGAAACATACAAACGGATGTACTTTAAGCCCTTTTTTGTACTTCTGAGAAACAATTTTGCCAGCAATGTCCTTACCCATTTGGAATATCTTAAGGTTTTGCAAAGCAACGACAAGCAGGTTTTGTTCCAAATGGAAACGACAAGGGAAGACTTTAATCAGCAAAAAAACCTGAAAAAACAAAAACAGGCGGAATTGGAAAGTCTGGAAAAAACCCTCAGCAGCCAAAAAATATCTTTGGCCCAGCAAAAAGCCAGCAAAGAGAGTTTGCTGGAGCAGACAAAAAATGACGAAGCAAACTTTCAGTCCCTGTTGGCAAAAGCCAGGGCAGAGTTGGAGGCTATCCAGTCTATTATTGCCGGCCAGGGAGAAGAGAGTGAGGCGGGAGATGTAAATGAAGGCGACAGGATAGCCACAGTTATCAGCGGGGCGTCTGCCTGCTCTACCGATACCCATTTACATTTTGAGCTGGCCAAAGGCGGCGCTCATAACAATCCGGCATCTTACTTACAGCCTAAAGATGTCGCCTGGGATTTGTGCGGCGGTTGGTATGGCTGTGATGACCCTTTTTCTTTTATCGGTTCCTGGTCTTGGCCTCTGCCCGATCCGATTACTATTACTCAGGGGTATGGGATGACGGCTTTTGCCCGCTCCGGTTATTACGGCGGGAACCCGCATACCGGCATCGACATGCTGTCCGACAATTTAGGGGTAAAAGCAGTTCAAAAAGGAAAACTTTTCCGGGGCAGTATCGCCTGCGGCGGCGGAACATTGCGCTATGTTCGGGTAGAGCATTCCGATTCCGATATCGATACCTACTATCTGCATGTAAACTACTATTGAGTTTTTTTTGGTATATCTTATCAAAACAAGATTGTGAGGATTCATTTTTCTCCGTCATTGCGAGCCTTTTTCTCCGTCATTGCGAGCCCGATAAAATCGGGAGAAGCAATCCCCTCGGAAATTCCAGTAGATTGCCGCGGTCACTTCGTTCCCTCGTAATGACGTGGTAACTCCGTCATTGCGAGCGCAGCGAAGCAATCCCAAAACCCCCCGTCATTGCGAGCGTAGCGAAGCAATCTCTCCTGTTTTATGCTAGCATTTATTTATGAATATCCACTCAGGCTACGTATATATTTTAACCAATAAAAATAATTCTGTTTTATACACCGGTGTTACATCAAACCTAGTAAAAAGAATTTGGCAGCATAAAAATAAAGTTATCAAAGGATTTACTTATAAATACAATGTTAACAAATTAGTTTTCTATGAAGTTTACGAATCTATTAGTGAAGCAATTAGTCGGGAAAAGCAAATAAAAGCCGGTTCGAGAAAAAAGAAACTAACTTTGATAGTAAAAGTAAATCCGGAGTTTAAAGATTTATATCCTCAAATAACTGGCTAATTATTATTGAGATTGCCGCGGTTACTTCCTTCCCTCGCAATGACGTGGCAACTCCGTCGTCGTGAGGGTTTTTTTCCCATCATTGGGAGGATTTTTTTCTCCGTCATTGCGATCCCGATAAAATCGGGAGAAGCAATCTCCTCGGAAATTCCAGTAGATTGCCGCGGTTACTT
>CAYNBK010000151.1:0-2227 GCA_964395485.1 uncultured Pseudomonadales bacterium | reverse complement strand
GGGCTCGTCTTCACTTGTCATTGCGAGGTCCGATGAAATCGGGCCGTGGCAATCTTGAGGGGATTGCTTCTCCCGATTTTATCGGGATCGCAATGACGAAGAAAAGAATCCTCGCAATGACAAAACCAATACCTACTCCTTAATCCGTTCGCTCGGCGGTTAGGACTATGCGCCTCCAGTTTGTCCCAAGCGGCCATTGGCTGTATACTTTCAAAAGCTCTTTGTCCTGCTGAGAGTCAATATAATTTACCTCCGAAGGCTTGATAATCTGCCATCCGCTTACCCGATAATTGTACTCTATTCCATTAGAATACAGCTTTATATCATCCCCCTCGCTGAGTTTATCAAGCAATAAAAAGCCGATATTATACCTGGTGCTGTGGAAAAAACTATCGCCGTTGTGGCTAAATAAAGTAATGGTATTTTTCTTGTCCGGATAGCCGCTCCACTGGGCATGAGCTACACCATCCTGCAACAACGCCAAACTGCCGGAACGGTTTAAAAAATCTACTTCCGGTATTATTTTGGCATTTGCCCTAGTTTTAGGGATAAGTATCCCAAATTCTTCTGACTCCGGCACCAGTATCTGCCTATCCTCCAGCATTTTTTCATAAACAGTCCTATCACTACTGGAAATAAGGTTTTGCGCTTCTTCCCGGCGCATTATTTTAGTCGCCAAATGCTCCTTCTGCCTCTGTTGATAATAAAAAAGCTCTATAACATATGGGTATGCGGATAAAAGTAAATAAAAGGCGAAAAGAAGCAAACAAAAAAGTATTATGCCCGTTGATTTTTTCATTATTTTATTTTTTCAATAAACCTGGTTCTTGTGCCACTCCCAAGCACTTTGGACAATGTTCTTTAAGTCCGAATAAAGCGGCCGATAGGAAAAAGCTTTTATTATCCGGCTATTGTCCGCCACCAGCTTGACGGCATCTCCCGGCCGGCGCTGACCTATTTTTAGGTTTACTCTTTTCCCGCTGATATTTTCAACTGCAGATAAAACCTCTTGATTGCTGTAGCCATGTCCGGTACCGGCATTTAAACAAAGGCTCTCGCCCCCATTGAATAAATGCTCCAGCGCCAAGACATGAAAACGGGCTAAATCCAGTACATGGATATAATCCCTAATGCAAGTACCGTCTTTGCTGTCGTAATCCCGGCCGAAAAGGGTAAAGGGCTCACTGCGCAGGATACTATATATAATGCTCGGGATAAGATGGCTTTCCGGGGAGTGTGACTCGCCCAAATGGTTTTGCCTGTCTGCCCCGGCGGCATTAAAATAGCGCAAAACAACCGAACGCATAGCATAAATCTTGTCAAGCCAAGACAAGGTTTGCTCTGTCATCAGTTTTGATAAACCGTAGGGGTTTGACGGTGTTTTTGCATCATCTTCCTGCAGTAAGTCGCTGCTTTCCTGATATACTCCGGCCGTAGAGGAAAAAACACAATTTTTTACCCCGGCTGTCTGCATGGCCCGAAAAAGAGTCAAAGATGCAAAGTAGTTGTTGTCAAAATATTTGAAGGGATTTTCCATGGACTCTGCCATTTCGATATATGCGGCAAAATGGATAACCCCTTTTATATTTTTGTCTTTTAATACCTGTAAAAGTTTTAAGTAATCATGGGTATCGCCCTTGACAAAATCCAGACCCTCTATCGCCTCTCTGTGACCTTTTTCCAGAGAGTCATAGATAACCGGATTAAAGCCTGATTTTTTCAGCTCACGGGCAGTAATAGATCCTATATAACCGGCTCCGCCGGTAACGAGAATATTTTTATTTATCATTTTTAAAATTGTATATTGTGCCTTGTTTGATTATTGGTTCTTGGTAATTGGTAATTTTAATGCTATAGCCAATGCAATAGCATTGCCTACATTATCCCACATTAAATCTTTTAACTGAAATGTGCGGGTAGGGATAGTGGACTGCCAAAGCTCATCTGCGAGCGACAAAGCAAGCAAGACAAAAAATATATAAAGGGGCGGTTTTTTGCCAAAACTAACAGCCGCCGCCATGATAAAAAGCACTGCCAAAACAAAATACTCAACCAGATGCGCCGGCACCCGGAGGGTTTCATCGGTTTTCGTGTCGGCGACCATGCGAAGATTGGGAATAGACGACAAATATAAAATAAAACCATACCAAGCGGCAAACAAGATCCACAAGACAATTTTTAATATAACTGAATACTTCATTAAGATATAGTATTGGCAAAACAAATT
>CAYNBK010000150.1:0-2228 GCA_964395485.1 uncultured Pseudomonadales bacterium | reverse complement strand
ACCCTTTCCCCAACCCAGTTACCGGGTAAAAGATCGAAAGGCAAATGAGGATCTATCTTTAAAAACTCTAAATAGTGGTTTTTTAGCTCAAGTATTTTCTCTGGTTTTTTCTCCTTTTTTGCCAGACGAATATCCTGCTCCAGTGTTGAGTATTTTTCCTCCAACTTATCTATCTGCCAAATTTTCTGCGCTAGTTCCTCTGCTTGGCCCATTAGCTCATGCTTGGCTGTTAAGACCAAAACATCACCTAGCAAATTTTCTGCTTTCAACCACTCATAAATATCTTCTACTAAATCATAGGGGGAAATATATATGCTCCGTTGCAACTTTCCAAATCCAAGCTCCTTAAGTTTCGACCTTAATTTATTACGAAGATATTTCCTTTTTTCTTCTATGTCAAAAACAACTAATCGCCACTTTCCATCCCAGCTCTGCTTTTGCCAGCCAAAAAGCCCATAATCACGTTGGAGTCTGTTTTTGGCTTTTCCTGTTAAACGGATATATGCTCGGCCGTTTTTAATTATTTTTTCAATGTCTCCAGTTTCCAGCATGCGCTGATAAGATTTATAAAAAGAGTGATATTTGTATAGTAAGCGCAAATCAAATTTACCACTTTTTGAAAATAATTTGATTTTCGCTTAGTATGCTAATCTGCTTGCAGATTAGTTTATTTAAATACAAATTCAATTTTTATATATTATTGGCAAAAAAAATACAAATTTGTTTTGCCAATAATATAACTATCATCAAACCAAGGGTCATAAAAGACTTTTTTGTGGGCATGCATCCCGTCTCGGTAAATCTCCCCCATAGTATCTAGGGCCAAGGCCGTTATTAAAAGCATCTTTTGATAAATTTTAATTTTTTTCCCCATATTATAGATCCCCCCTGTTTTCACGCTTAACTTAATAAGCCTAAATATATTTTAGCACAATCTTCCCTTTTTAACATACGATCGTTAGTAAAAAATGGAAGAAATTTTTGATATATCTTGGCTTTTGAAAAATACGAAATAATGAGTAGTAATTAAACTGGGTACTTGCTGGTGCAAAGCTAGCGTTGGCCGGCGGCTAAACTGATTTGGATTGGAGCTTACTCCCCCATCTGACTGCCGGCACTCCTAATCTATTGGTGGTGGAAAAAAAACAAGGAACAAATTTAATCTTTTTCTAATATCGGGGTGTAGGCCTGGTACTGGTAATAAATGCTTTGGCCAAAAAAGTTGTAATAAAAAGTAAATAGGTCCTGGCCAAATTCCTGGCGGAAAGCCAAGCTATCCTTGGCGTATAAGGAGCCCATATAGGTTATTTCCTCCTCGTGCGGATCAACACCGGCCGACTCTTTGGCGCCAACGCTATAATACATTTTGCTGGGCGCTTGATATTTTTGTTTTTTCTCGTCCCAATAATAATAGCCGGCCGCGTTCATAAAATCTATCAAAGCTAATGATATATATACCGGTTTTCCAGTTTCCGGTCTTTTCGCGCCTGTTAAATTTATTAAGCTTGCGCTGGCTTTCCCGGAAACGCCAACCATGATATGAATAAATTCATGAAAAATAGTTTCATCCAAGTCATCAAAGGCTTTATTTCGAAGCGTAATTTGGCAAGTACTGCTGTTTTCACAATTACTTACGGCCAAAGCGCCGTTTTCAAAATTTATGCTGTTGTCTTTTAACAAATATGTATAATTGGTCCGGAAATGCACCGGCAGTTTTCTGATGGATTCTGCCAACAAACCGCGTTGGGCAAAAAACCATTCTTCTGTATAATCAACAATATAAACGTGGTCATTTTGGTAAAAATTGATAGAGTCGATGCTTATCTGATAGTCCACTGAGTTAATTGAAAGATCGTAAAATGCAGTTGAATCCGGGGAATAAACTGAAGACGCAAAAATAGGAGTAGTATTAATTGACAACGGCGGCTCAAGACTGATATATTCTGGCGGACTATAAATTCCATAACCAACTTCAGAAAAACTTATTTGCTGTCCGGTTGGATCAATATATTTTAGAGGATTTCCAAGAGCATAAATATATCTATTTGGTCCTTCGATATTGTCCGCCTGGGTAAACAAAGCTATCTGGGGCGAGTAATACCGCGCGTTGTAGTAGTAGAGGCCGGTTTGGGGGGTATCGGAAACTTGGCCGGTGTACTGGCGCTCTACAGCTCTCTGGCTCTCTGGCTCTTGTTTCTCCATACGGATAGTAACTCTGCCGGCTTATC
>CAYNBK010000149.1:0-2293 GCA_964395485.1 uncultured Pseudomonadales bacterium | reverse complement strand
GGAATACTTAAAACAAAGATTTAATTATTCTATACAACGTGTCGTAAGCTAACATATAACAAATAAAGTAATAAGGGGGTGATAAAAAATGACTTTTGGATTAATTGTTTTTGTTTTACTTATTGCTTTGGTTTTGTATGCGGTTGGTGTTTATAACCGCTTTGTTTCTACAAAAACCAGGATAGAGGCTTCTATCCAAGAAATCGGAAACCAGCTGAAAAGACAGGCCGATTTAATACCCAACTTGGTAAGCTCGGCTAAAGGATACCTAACACACGAAAAAGACGTTTTTAAAATGCTGACAGACGCCAGGAAAATGGTGACTGATGCTGTTAAGGGCGGCAAGGCCCAGGACATGATAGATGCCTCGGCCAATCTGCAGCAGGCTTTGGCCCCGATCAGAGTGGTTTTGGAGTCTAACCCCCAGCTGGCATCTGCCGGTACGGTGACAAAGCTGATGGATGAACTCAGAGATACTGCCGACAAGGTAATGTACTCCCGCCGGACTTTAATAGATTTGACGGCAGACTACAATATCATGGTTGTTACTATGCCATCCAATATTATTGCGATGATTTTTAAGTTTGAAAAAATGGCCGGTTTAAAAATGCCGGAGGGTGTAGAAGACCAAATGGCAGTAAAAAAGGAAGAGATGACTACGCCCAAGGTTAATCTTTAACTGAGGTAGTTAATAGTTAGTAGATATTAGAAAAGGGCACTAATTCCCTTAGCTTTTAACTACTTTCTAATAACTTATAATTTTTTGATAAACGTTTATGAGCAGATTAGTATAAATAAGCGTAAGTCCTGGGTGGTAATAGCAGGATTTACGCTTTTTGTGGCTTCTGTTGTTTATATACTAGGTAGGGCTTTTGGCTACGGTCCGCAGTTTGTCGGCTTGGCCCTTATTTTTTCCGGACTGATGAGTTTTGTTAGCTATTGGAACTCGGATAAAATAATTTTGGGTTTATCAGGTGCCAGACCTGCCAGCAGAAACGATAATTTTGTATTTTATACTGCTACAGAAAATTTGGCTTTGGCCGCTCAATTGCCGATGCCAAAGCTTTATGTGATTGACGATAGCGCTATGAATGCCTTTGCTACGGGTAGAGATCCGGAGCATGCAGTAGTTTGTGCTACCACCGGCCTTTTGGCAAGATTAAACCGGACAGAAATAGAAGCGGTCATCGGGCATGAGCTGTCCCATATTAGATTTTATGATATGCGCTTGATGAGCCTTGTTACTGTCATGGTCGGTACGGTGACGCTAATGGCTGATTGGGCTATCCGCACACGATGTTTTGGCGGAAGAAGGAAAAACAGTGAAGAAGGTCAACTGCAAGCGCTTTTGCTTTTGTTGGGTATTTTTATGGTGCTTTTATCTCCCCTTATTGCCAATTTAATAAAACTGGCCATATCTCGTCGCAGAGAGTTTCAGGCAGATGCCGGTTCAGTTATGTTGACTAGACAGCCGGAAGGACTTATTTCAGCCTTAAAAAAACTGGATGCCGACAAAGAGCCATTGGAAGCCGCCAATAAGGCTACCGCACATCTTTATATAAGCGATCCTTTAAAAAACCTAAAACATAGCGTGGGATGGTTTGCCGGGCTTTTTGATACTCATCCGTCGATCGTAGACAGAGTAAGTGCACTGGAAAAAATGAAATAAATAATATTATCTTGTCGGACTGCTATATTGTTAAATTGTTATATATTTTTCTAAAATAAAAGATGGCGTTTGATTTTAATAAACTTACAAATGCTTCAGCTGAGAGTATACAAAAGTCTGCCTTGCTCGCTCGTGAAAAAAACAACAGTGAAATAAGCGACCTTCATTTACTTTTTGTCCTGGTAAAAGATCAGGAAGGCATTGCTGCAGAGACTATAAAAAAGCAGAAAGCCGATCTGGGTCAGCTTTCTGATGCAATTGACGAAAAAATACGGAAACTGGCAGTGCTGGATAAAGAGAGTGAAAATATATCTATTTCCGCCAAGTTGGCAGAAGTACCGGATAAAGCTGATCAAGAAAAAGATAAGCTGGGTGATGAGTTTGTCTCCAGGGAACATCTCCTTCTGGCACTCTTATTGACAGAGTGCCAATCGGCTGATATATTAAGATTGTTTAGGGTCTTATGTCGAATAGGAACGAAACTGCTCCTTATTATAGGATATAAGAATTTGTATAATTTTTAGCACTTGTTTATCAAAATTAAGCTTTCTTTGGTTATACCGGAATTCCATTTCCTGACTTGCGCAAAAACTCCACAAATTTAAAAACAGGGTTTATTTTTGC
>CAYNBK010000148.1:0-2383 GCA_964395485.1 uncultured Pseudomonadales bacterium | reverse complement strand
AGGCAGAATCAGGAATTATGAATCAGGAATCAGGGAAGATTCAATCGTTTACAGATTTGGACGCGTGGAAAGAGGGACATAAGCTGGTATTAATAATATACCAAGTTACTAAACACTTTCCCAAGGAAGAAATGTTTGGGTTGGTAAGCCAAATGAGAAGATGCGCGGTATCAATAACATCAAATATAGCCGAGGGTTTTAGCAGGCATTCTTATAAAGAAAAAATCCAGTTTTATTCGACATCATTGGGTTCTGTGACCGAATTGCAAAATCAACTACTGATTGCTAGGGATGTTAGTTATATTGACAAAGAAAATTTTTGCAATATTGCTGAATTGTCAGTAAAAGTCCATAAAATTATTAATGGTTTGATAAAAAGTTCAAAAAAAATAATTCAAAATTTATAAATTAAAGAAAAGTTTTTTTTAAAGTATTAATAAGTAAATTGAGGAAGTCAATGGCTAAGTAATGCTATAGAAAATAAAACTATAGACCTTAGAACCTTATGACTTTATGAACAATGGCAAATGCTTACAAAAATGCTCTTAAGCAACTAGACAAAGTTGCCAAGATTATTAATCTTGATAAAAAAATACTTGCACAACTTTCTACTCCGGATAATGTATTTAAGGCAGATCTTAAAATAAAAATGGATTCGGGCAAAATATCAGTTTTTAAAGCTTTTCGATCCCAGCACAACTGCGCGCTAGGCCCCTATAAAGGCGGTATCCGCTACCACCAAAATGTGAGTGAAGACGAAGTAAAAGCTCTATCCACCTGGATGACATGGAAGAGTGGGGTAATCGGTTTGCCCTATGGCGGTTCTAAAGGCGGGATTATCGTGGATCCGAAGAAATTAAGTGCTGGAGAGCTGGAGAGATTGAGCCGCGCGTGGGTGAGAGCCTTTGGCGATAAAATAGGTCCCTGGGTAGACGTGCCGGCGCCGGACGTAAATACAGATGGGCAGATAATGGCATGGATGGTTGACGAGTACGTCAAAGTTCAAAGTTCCCTCCAGTTTGGCGGGCAGGCAAAGTTCAAAGTTCAAAAGTGGGGAAATGTGGGGGTTAATACCAGGGCGACATTTACCGGAAAGCCGCTTTCTATCGGCGGGTCGCAAGGCAGAACAGAAGCCACGGGTTTGGGCGGTTTTTATGTTTTCAGAGAAATGGCAAAAAAATTGAAAATGAAGCCTGGTTCTACCAGCGTGGCAGTGCAGGGGTTTGGCAATGTGGGCTATTATTTTGCCAAGTTCGCGGCTGATGCAGGCTATAGGGTGGTAACGGTATCTGACAGCCGCGGAGGCATTTACCAAAAGAACGGTCTTGATATTAATAAAGTATTGGCCTGGAAAGAAAAAACTGGCAAGGTCTCCGGCTTTCCCGGCACTAAAGATATCAGCAACCAGGCACTTTTAGAGCTGGCAGTTGATGTGCTGGTGCCGTCTGCTTTGGAAAATGTGATTGATGATAAGAATGCCAAAAACATAAAAGCCAAACTAATAGTAGAGATGGCTAACGGACCGGTAACACCGGAGGCAGATGAAATACTGCGAAGCAGAAAGATTTACTCTGTGCCTGACGTGCTGGCCAATGCCGGCGGGGTGACAGTATCCTACTTTGAATGGGTGCAGAACCTGCAGGGTTACTACTGGGAAAAGGACGAAGTTTTTGCCAAGCTGGAAAAACTGATGGTAAGTGCATTTGACCGGGCATGGAAAAAATACGGCGAGCTGAAAAAGAAAAATATAGACATAGACATGCGGATGGCGGTTTATGCCCTGGCAGTGGAGCGCGTAGCCGAAGCAATGAAGGTGATGGGGAGTGGAAAATAGAGTTTTAGATATTTAGAGTTTAAGAGTTTTAGGCTGTATAAAAGATAGCGATTTGTTTTTCTGCTTGAAACAATGTTTGTTGTTTGTATAAAGTTAGAGTAGAAATCATTAAATTATCAAAATTTAGGAGGTAATATGGCAAAACAAGCAAAAGTAGATGCAAATGTTTGTATCGGCTGTGGGGCATGTGTGGCAATCGCGGCGAAAAGCTTTAAACTCGGCGATGACGGCAAGTCACATCCGGTTGCACCTGCGGTAGACGATGAGGAAACAATCCAAAGAGCGATTGAAGCCTGTCCGGTGAGCGCGATTTCATGGGAAGAAGAATAGAGTTTTCGCCAGAGGCGAATCCGCTTTTGGCGGAAGAGATATTTAGATAATTAGAGCTGGAGAGTTTTAGATTATTAGATAATTTTTTTTAAAAGACTCTTATTTTTTAGTGAGTGATTTTAACAGTAATCTGTGTTAGAATGGTCCAGTTTTCAAATATCAATTAATATACACGAGCGTGAGCGAGTAAATAACAATAAATACTAGCGAACGCAGGGA
>CAYNBK010000147.1:0-2390 GCA_964395485.1 uncultured Pseudomonadales bacterium | reverse complement strand
CCTTATTTTAATGCTATACTAACCCTAATACAATTTCGGAATTCAGGTTATTATATAATCAATTTTATGAAAATGTTAATAACCGGCGGAGCCGGCTTTATCGGCACCAATGCGGCGCAATTTTTTTTGCCGGAGGCGGAGAAAATCATTGTATTGGACAATTTTCTCCGCCCAACATCGAAAAAAAATGCTGATTATTTAAAAAAACTATCCGCAAAAATTGAAATATATCCGGAAAGTATATTAAACACCAGTTTACTTGAAAAACTGAGTTCTAAAGTGGATGTAATTATTCATTTGGCCGGACAAGTGGCGGTAACTACATCTTTAGACAGTCCGCAAAATGATTTTGAGATAAATGCAGTCGGAAGTTTTAGCCTGTTGGAGTGTGTAAGAAAGTATAATCCAAAAGCAGTAATAGTTTATGCCTCGACCAATAAAGTATATGGAGATTTAGAAGAGGTGAAAATAAACAAGAAAAAAGGCGTTGATGAAAGCACTCCGGTAGATTTTTACAGCCCTTACGGCTGTTCAAAGGGAGCGGCTGATATGTATATGCGGGATTACAGCCGATCATTTGGATTAAAAACCGTAGTATTCAGACAATCCTGCATTTATGGCCCGTGGCAGTACGGAGTAGAAGACCAGGGTTGGCTGGCGTTTTTTACCAGGCAAATTTTAAATGAAAATATAATTACTATCTTTGGAAACGGTAAACAAGTAAGGGATTTGCTTTATGTTGATGATTTACTGAAGGCTTATAGTTTCGCGATTGAGAAAATACATGAAATAAGAGGCGAAGTATTTAACATAGGAGGCGGGCCGGAAAACGCATTGTCATTAGTGGAGGCGATTGATAAATTAGAAGCAGTCAGCGGTAAAAAAGCAAAAGTAAGTTTTGGGAAAAAAAGAATAGGCGACCAGGATTTTTTTGTGTCTAACAATAATAAACTTGGGAAGAAATTAGACTGGAAGGTTAATATAAAAGTAGATGATGGTTTAAGCAGGATGATGAAATGGTGCAAAAAAAATTGAAAATACTTCTTACTTCGACCTATTTTTACCCATATCTTTCCGGATTGACTAACTATCCGTTGAAACTAGCCGTTTATTGGGCTAAAAAATACGAGGTGAGAGTATTGACATTTCAGCACGATAAGAAATTGTCAAAAGAAGAGGCATATATGGGTTTTATTATCAGAAGGATTTTGGTTCAGTTTAAAATTTTTAAGGGATTATGGAATTTTTTTTATCCTGTATATGCTTGGCAGGAACTTAAAAAGGCAGATATTGTATTTGTTAATTTACCACAATTTGAGGGATTTGTAACTGCTTTTTGGGGAAAGGTAGTAAGAAAGAAATTAATAGTAGTTTATCATTGTGAGTTGGCATTTGATAGTGGTTTTTTGGCCAAAACAGCGGGCTGGGCAGGAAATGTATCGGCTTTTGCGAGCTGTTTTTTGGCAGATAAAATTATAGCTTATACAAGAGATTATGCTATCCATAGCCGAAATGTAAAGAAATTTTTAGAAAAAACAGAATATATTTTGCCACCGGTGATCTTAGAAAAAGAAAATACAAAATATTTGGATTATTTAAAGAAAGAAACAGCTGGATACAGGCCGGTGCTTGGTTTTTCGGGAAGAATAGCCAGGGAAAAGGCAATTGAAATGATAATTGAGGCAGTAGATAGACTGAAAAATAAATACCCAAAAGCTTTGGTGCTTTTGGCAGGTCCTTATGGTAAAGAAGTAGCGGGAGAAGAATCCTACTTCAAATATATCAGGGAGTTGATAAAGGAGAAGAGGATAAAAGCAATATTTTTAGGAAAGCTTGATAAGAATAAACTGTCAGCTTTTTATCAAGTTTGCGATTTTATTGTACTACCGTCTTTGAACAAAACTGAGGCTTTTGGAATGGTACAGGCAGAGGCGATGCTCTCGGGTAAGGCAGTTATAGCTAGTGATTTGCCAGGTGTAAGACAGCCCATTAAGTTAACTGGCATGGGAGAATTGTTTAAGAAAGGTGACGTTGGTGATTTAACAAACAAAATAGACTTAGTTTATAAAAACAAAAATAATTATATCAAAAAAGTAGACAAAGCAAAAAAAGTATTTAATATAAAAAAATGCTTTGATTTTTATGAAAAAATCCTTAACTAAAAACAGCTATATTGACGAATATATTTTAAAGCGGCCGCTTTTTTTGGCCTTGATAAGAAGTTTGGAAATATCATTTTATATTAAACAAGAATACGGTAAAAAAATTTTGGACTATGGCTGCGGGGATGGTTATTTTACGCAGACTTTAATAAATTTTTTCCCAAAACTGTTTGGTAATAAGAATTTTTTTGGGTTTGATATAAATAGGAATTCTTTAAAAGTGGCAGA
>CAYNBK010000146.1:0-2406 GCA_964395485.1 uncultured Pseudomonadales bacterium | reverse complement strand
AAAATGTGACAATTCTATTTTGGAGAAAAGTGACATTTTAACTTTGGATTGACATATTTAAAAGCAAATATTCTTGCTCGGCTTTTATTTTCACAAAAATACTTATCCAATTTCACTCGAAGCCGAGTTACTTTATTCGCTAGCTTTTTGTCAGTTAACATTATGCACGATCTTTACTTTGTTATTAACAATGCTCATTTTTATCTTACTCCCCTCTCCTATCTTGTTTTCCACTATTTCCATAGCCAGTTCGTTTGCCAGCTCGTTTTGGATTAATCTTTTTAAGGGCCTTGCTCCGTAAACTGGATCGTATCCTTTTTCAATCAGATATTTTTTTACACTTTTGTCAAAACTAAGGCCAATATTCTGTTTTTGTAAGCGCTCTGTCAACTTTACCAATTGAAGCTCTACTATTTTAGCCAGCATTTGCTTATCTAGAGGTTCAAACAGCACAACTGCATCCAACCTGTTGATAAATTCGGGACGGAAGTTTCTCTCAATCAAGGTCCAAATTTTTTGCTCAACTTCTTTCTTGTTTTTCTGGCTGTAGTTGCGCAAATACTCATCGCCCAGGTTGCTGGTCATAATGATGATAGTATTGCTGAAATCCACTGTTTTCCCTTTGCTGTCGGTTAGACGACCGTCATCAAAAATCTGTAAAAAAATATTAAAAACCTGCGGATTGGCTTTTTCTATTTCATCAAAAAGAATAACGCTGTATGGTCTGCGCCTGACTGCTTCGGTCAACTGCCCTCCTTCTTCGTATCCGACATAGCCCGGAGGCGCTCCGATAAGCCTTGCTACTGAATGCTCCTGCTGGTACTCACTCATGTCTATGCGTATCATGGCTTTTTCATCATCAAAAAGTATATAGGCCAGGCTTTTAGCCAGCTCTGTTTTGCCCACACCGGTCGGCCCGAGAAACAGAAAGTTCCCCATCGGTCTGACGCCTTCATTTATACCGGCTCTAGTCCGTCTGATGGCATTGGCTACTTCACTTACGGCCTCGTCCTGGTTTACAAAGCGCTTGTGAATTTCGTCTTCCAGCTTGACCAGTTTCTGTGCCTCTGAACCGGAGAGTTTGCTTGCCGGTATACCTGTCCAGCGGGAAACCACCAGCGCGATATCACCGGCTGTTACCTGCTGGCGGAGCAACTTTTTATTTTCCGGTATTTTCTGCCATTTTTTTTGCAATAGCGTTAATTCTTCCTGCAGTTTCGGTATATCGCCGTATTTTATTTTTGCCGCGGTTTCCAAATCCAATTCTCTTTCTTTTTTTTCCAGCTCAAACTTTAGTTTATCTATTTTTCCGCTAACACTCTGGATATTTTTAAATATTTCTATCTGTCCCTGCCATCTGTTTTGTAAGGTATTAAAGTTTTCTTTCAGATCGCTTATTTCTTTTTTCAAGCTGTCTGTTTTTTCTTTGGCTTCTTTAGCTTTTTTTAATCCGGCCAGTTCTATTTCCATTTGGGTTATTTTTCTTTTTTTCCTGTCCAAATCCTCCGGCATGCTTTCGCTTTCTATTTTCAAGCCGGAAGCCGCTTCATCGATTAAGTCTATTGCTTTGTCGGGCAAAAAACGGTCATTGATATAGCGGTCGGAAAAAGTAACGGCCGCGATCAGGGCATCATCGCTTATTTTAATGCCGTGGTGGATCTCGTATTTTTCTTTTAAACCGCGAAGTATGGCAATTGTATCTTCCTGAGTCGGTTCATTTATAAAAACAGGCTGAAAACGCCTTTCCAGGGCCATATCTTTTTCAATATATTTACGGTATTCATTTATGGTGGTGGCGCCAATACAGCGAAGCTCTCCTCGGGCCAAGGCCGGTTTTAGCATATTGGAGGCATCAACGGCTCCTTCGGCTCCTCCTGCTCCGACAATAGTATGCAGTTCATCTATAAAAAGAATATATTTCCCTTCGGCTTTTTTTACCGACTGAAGTATGCTCTTTAGCCGGTCTTCAAACTCGCCGCGAAATTTTGCACCAGCCAGGACTGTCGCCATATCGAGCACCAAAAGATCCCTATTAACAAGAGTCTGCGGAACATCACCCGCCACTATTCTCTGGGCCAACCCCTCGGCTATAGCTGTTTTCCCCACACCCGGATCGCCGATAAGTACCGGATTATTCTTAGTACGACGAGAAAGAACCTGCATAACGCGGCGGATTTCGTTATCTCTGCCTATGACGGGGTCCAGCTTGCCCTCTCTGGCCAGTTGAGTCAAATTTATAGTATATTTTTCCAAAGCCTCGTATTTGCTTTCGGGATTTTTATCAGTCACTTTTATCCCCTTTCTTATATCAAGGATTATCTTTAAACTATTCTCATAATTTATATTAAACAAGGGTCTTTTGCACATATGGAACGAAATGTTAGTATAAAATATGGTATTTCATCC
>CAYNBK010000145.1:0-2432 GCA_964395485.1 uncultured Pseudomonadales bacterium | reverse complement strand
AAAAATAGATTTTAGGTATTTGAGTTTTGATCATTTGGGTTTGTTTAGGATTTAGCGCTTAGAATAATTAGAATTTAATTTATTACCTTCTTCCTATCCCTTCATAGCTAAACCCCATTTTTTTCAGCTTTTCTTTAGGCAAAAAGTTTCTCCCGTCAACAATTATTGCTTTCTTCATGTGTTTTTTGATTTTTCCAAAATCAAGTTTTTTAAACTGCGGCCATTCTGTCACTAAACATAATACATCTGCCTGCTTTGCGCAATCATATTCGTTTTTGGCAAAATAAAGCTGTTTCGATTTGAGGATAGCTTTGGCGTTTGCCATAGCTACCGGATCAAAAACGCGTAGTTTAGCTCCTAGTTTATAAAGCTTATTAATCAACAAAATAGATCTGGCCTCGCGCATGTCATCTGTTTCGGCTTTGAAAGCCAAGCCCAATATGGCAATAGTCTTATTTTTCAAACTGCCAAGCATGTTTTTTATTTTTACGACAAAATAATCTATCTGCTTGTCGTTTATTCTATCTACCTGTTTTAAAAAAGAAAAGTCATAGCCCAAGCTGTCGCTGTAAGATATCAGCGCATGGGTGTCTTTGGGGAAACAACTTCCGCCATAGCCTAAACCGGCTTGCAAAAAACTCTTACCAATCCGATGGTCTGAACCAAATCCGTCTACCACCGTATCTATGTCTGCTCCGATTTTATCGGCTAAAATACCCAGAGAGTTTATAAAGCTGATTTTTGTAGCCAGAAAAGCATTGGCCGCATACTTTACCAGCTGTGCCGACAGCATATCGCCGATTATTCTTTCTCCCGGCAGCTTTTCATGCACTTTTAAAAGAATTGTTTTGGCTTTGTCCGAAGAAGCACCTATCACTATCCTATCCGGATGAAAAGCATCTCTCACGGCCGACCCCTCGCGCAAAAACTCCGGCACCGAAGCCAGATCATAAGAAACGCTTGTATTTTTGTCCATAATTTTTTTTAAGCTGGGGCCTATCGAGGGAGGAACCGTGCTTTTTATCACCACTACCGCATATTTTTTCAAATTTTTTGCTACCGACTCTAGGGCTGAAAAGACAAATTTCGGGTCATACGAACCATCCGGCAAAGGCGGTGTTCCTACACAAACAAAAATTACATCGCTTGACGGGATTGCCTTTTCATAAGAGCTTGAAAAGCTGAGGCGATTTCTGTCAAGGTTTTTGACAAGTAATTTTTCCAAACCCGGCTCGTAAATCGGCGACCGGCCCTTTTTTAGTTTGGCCAGTTTTTTTTCATCAATATCAACCCCATAAACCCGATGGCCAAGCTCTGCCATCAAAACGGCTGTCACCAAACCCACATAGCCGGTACCGATAACAGAAATTTGCATATATTTAAAATAAATCTTTTTGCTCTTTTAAAAGAGGCAGTTTTTGATCTTTCTCCGAAAGGATAGGGCTTTGGCAGGGCCAATAAACGCTAACTGATGAATCATTCCATGCAATCCCTCGTTCCAGATCCGGCCGGTAATAAGCCGAACACTTGTATTCCATCTCTGCCACTTCCGACAGTACACAAAACCCGTGTGCAAAACCCTTGGGAATAAAAAGCTGTTTTTTATTTTCCGCCGAAAGCCGCTCTCCATGCCACTGTCCAAAAGTTAAAGAATCCCGGCGGATATCGACTGCCACATCAAAAATCTCTCCTACTACTGCCCGCACCAGCTTGTCCATCGCAACCGGCTCTACTTGGTAGTGCAAGCCGCGAAGTACGCCCTTTACCGAACGAGAGTGGTTGTCTTGGACAAAATTACACCTTACTCCATTTTTTGCCAATAGATCTTGACGGAAGCTTTCAAAAAAAAAGCCGCGTTTATCCAAATAAACTTCCGGCTCTATAATAAATAGTCCTTTAAGTTTGCTTTCTTCTATCTGCATGTTTGCTTAAAAATTCCTTTACTCCTACAGTCTTGATACCAAAAATATTATATAGTTTTTTATTGTTCAAAACCAACCTAATCTGGTAAGGTCTGGCTGTAGGCTTTTTTTGCATGTAGTTCAGAAGACTGCCTGCCTTGATTTTGGCATTTTTGATCCCATACTCATTTACCATAAACTCTGCCAGGCTATAAGGACTAACAGAGTCCGAACCAACACAGTGCAATACCCCCCTAAAGTCTCTCGTTTCTGACAGCCTGTCAACTGCAGAGGCTATATCGTCAATAAAAGTGGGGCAGATAAACTGATCGGTAAACAAGCTCAACTCCTGCCCCGACAACAATTTGTCTTTTAGCTTACGCAAAATATCTGATTTATATTGTTTTGCTCCACGGCTGTCAAAAGTAAACTGTTCTTTGGGTGAAACCTGTTTTTTATAAGGAAAAGCGATGCGTAAAATACAAAAAGGGCTCTCCAGCTCTTCTACTTCCTTTTCTGCCAGATATTTTG
>CAYNBK010000144.1:0-2440 GCA_964395485.1 uncultured Pseudomonadales bacterium | reverse complement strand
TAAAATACGTCGATTCCACTGGTCATCAAAGCAATTTTTCCCCAATAGGATATAGCATATATTCTCCGGAAACTATAACTTTTGATCCCCCCGACCAGCAAGGCTTAAATAACGTAACTTTAACTTTTTCCGAGGGTCTTTTTTCTGCTTCTACCTCTTTGTTAGATTATCCGGTAAATGCTGTAGATTACCGCTTGGCTATAGATGCAATAGATTTTTATCAAAACGGGCATGTTTATACAGTTAACTACAAGCAAGAATGGTCTGTTAATCAACGCGGTATGCTGGCAGAGTCTCTGCAAAAGCTACCGGAGCAGTTTTTGTCAAACTATACATATTTAATCAGGGATAATAGTATAAATTTGCAAAATGCTGCATTTGCAAGCACTGTATGTGGGAACAGTAATACCTGCAATATTTCTTTTAGAGATATAGTATTTACCAATTTAGACGAATATGTTTTTCACGAGTTTGTTCATGTCAAAGTTGCCCGTTCTGGCAGTGGCAGTACAAACCTTTTAAATATATCCGAAAACAGGCCAAAAACAGAACAAACAGATTTATCGCTGGCCTTAATAGGTTTTATGAATACAGTCGGATATTATTCTTGGGATGAAAATAAACAAGTCTACACCGCTCCATGGGAGAAGTGTTTCCGATCCGGCGGGGCAAGCTCCTGTGTTGGGCCGCATGAGGAAATTGCTTATATGGGCCAGCTCTATGCCATGGATAGCGCGGAATTTCGTAAAAAATTTGGCGAAGACCTATACAATTTCTATTACCACTTTTTTGACGAAAACACATACTATCATTATGATTCGTAATTCGCAGGACGACACAGCAGAATAAATAAAATAAGCAAACGTTTAAACCATAGCCAGAACTAGCGTTGTATCATCCTCCTCGCCGTTGTTATTTAGCAAATCTTTAACTACAGCCCTTGCTCTTTTGCCCATATTGTTTTTACCATTATGCTTGTTTATGGTTTGGCCCAAGGCGGCATCACTGGTATCTTCATCTTCAGCTCCTAGCCTTTTTACTACTCCATCACTATAGAGGGCGATTATTGTGCCGGGCTCAAGCGGTATAGTACTTGCAGTCAATTCTATTTCCTGGCTTTGCCCCAATGCGCGGGTAATGGTATTTCTATTCCCTGGATCTGTTTCAGAGAGTGCGTGGTCGCTGGTTTGGCGTACTAAAACTCCTTCCGGATCGACAGTACTGCCGCGGCTGTCTCCGGCATGTAGTATCAGGGCAGTATTGTTTATCACTGCCGCCGCGACAATAGTAGCCCCCATATTTTTTAAAAAAGGATAAGACGCTCTATCGTTGTGAACTTTTTTGTTTGCCGCTTCTATTGCGTTTTTCAGAGCTTCGAATGCCTTTATTTTAATATCTTCCTGGTTTAAGTTGCAAGCTCTTAAACCATGTATGTATTTATTCCATTTATCGCTTGTAAAGTATTTTTCTACTGCCTTTATACCGCGTTTGGACGCCACATTTCCCCCTTTGTTTCCGCCTACGCCGTCTGTCAGTAGGAAAATCCTTACTTTTTGCCATTCACTGCCTGTGCCAAGAGGAAAATATATCTCAATAAATTTGTACAGGTCTTGATTGCCTTGTTTCTCCGGCGATCTGGATTTCATGGAAAAAGCGCCAGATTTTCCTTTCTCCCAAGTTGCCATTGATTCAGGGGGTATGTCATCTTCCGGACTGGAAATATATGGGGGACTTTCCATAAAAAAAGGTAAAGTAGTGATATTTTCCCATTGGCAGGCTGGGCTTTTTTGCCATTGCTTAAAATTTTCAATGTTTCGCCTGATAAGACCAAAGCCATTTTTTGAACCACTATCAGTGATTATTACCAGATTATTGCCTAAAATATCTATTTGCAGATGTTCGGGGGCGATATTTTGTCCATGCTGGTAACGGCAAATATCATTAGCTGGATAAGTGCCGATAGTAATTACCGGTTCTCCATTCTGTAGTCCTTTCCACGGTGGAGTTTTACTTGTTCTTTGCCAAAATCGCCTGATTTTACTGGCTCTAATTTTATCCCCGTCATAGCCGGCTACACGCACATCACTACCCTCTTTGATTAAAAATAGGGTTTCGTTTCCCATCAATATTTCTACCGGCCCATCAGCTAAAAGTAATACAGCTTGGCCATTTCTGCCTATATGCTTAGCGCCTGCTTGCTCCTTCCACAAGTCAGTTTTTTTGACTTGGATATTTTCTTGTGATTGGTTTTCGATTTCAATTTCATTGTTTTTGCCCTTGATTTTTACATTCGCCATGAGTGCTTTTTTAGTGTCTGCGTTTAGTTTTACCCAGTTTTGTTTATTATCGCTGTTTTGCTGGTAAGCATATATATCTACACCTTTTTTCTTGGGGATTAGCCAATAATTATAATTTCCGTGTTGTAGCAGGACAGCGTCCA
>CAYNBK010000143.1:0-2482 GCA_964395485.1 uncultured Pseudomonadales bacterium | reverse complement strand
TAAAATATTAAATATTAAAAATAAAAAGTTAAAAATATAATTTTTATCTAATAATTTACTACCATTCCTATTTAATATAACCTGAATTACGAATTACTACCTCTGTTATTCCTGCTGAAGCAGAAATCTATATAAATTCCTGCTTCCCGACGCTGTGGTCTGGATACCGAAATGACAAATAGATGTTAAACACTAAATGGGCTATTTCGTAGTTCAGCTTAAGTTGAAAATATAAAATTTGTAACTTTTTCCAGTTTACAGCGTCTCGATTTTGTCATTATTGGCAAACTTAGCTTTTTCGAGCGCGATTTGGAAAAAGTTCTACAAATTTTATATTTTCAACTTTCAAACTTTGGTGCCATTTGCCGTAAATCATTAACAATTCTCGGAAATACCTGCAAAAAATAATCCAGCTCTTTTTGGGTGTTATATTTTCCCAGCGATATTCTAAGCGAACCATGACACTCTTCCGGTTTATATCCCATCGCCCGCAAAACATGAGATGGCTTCAGATTGCCGGATGTACATGCCGAGCCGGAAGAGCAAGCTATGCCTTCAGCATCCAAACGCAGAAGCATGGCTTCTCCCTCAACGCCGCCAATAAGAAAACTTGTTATATCCGGACAGCGTTTTTCCGGATGTCCGGTCAGGCGGCTGTTTTTAACTTTGTCCAAAACGCCTTTTATCAGTTTCTTCTGTAGTTTTTTTAGTTTTTTGCCATTTTCTGCCTTTTCTTTTTCCAACAGCTCCAAAGCTTTGGTAGCCCCAACAATATAAGCCGTATTTTCCGTCCCAGCTCTTAAACCTTTTTCATGTTTGCCTTTTATTATCGACTTTATATTAATACCATTTTTTATATATAAAATCCCAATGCCTTTTGGTCCATAAAACTTATGCGGGGTAAGGGTCATTAAATCTATCCCTAGTTTTTTCACATTCAAATCTTCATATTTTGCCGCTGTAGCATCGGTGTGGAAAATTGCCGTACTGTCAGCATTTTTTGATTGACGCTTAATAATCTCGGCAGTCTCGGCAATCGGCTGAATTGTTCCCACTTCATTGTTCACATACATTATATTTACCAGGGCAGTGTCCTTATCAATACTCCTTTTGATAAACTGCATGTCAGCAATGCCGTATTTATCTACCGGCACGCTCATCGTCCTAAAACCATGAGGAGTTAAATGGTCAAAAGGATCTAAAGCCGCATGATGCTCTATAGGCAGGGTAAAGTTGTTGTTTCTTTTGCCCATTTGTGCCAGGCCCACGCCAACGATAGCAATAAAAAGAGCCTCTGAACCGCCGCCGGTAAATATGATTTCTTCCGGACGGGCACCGATTAGCTCTGCCACCTTTGCTCTGGCTTTTTCCACTGCTTCCCTTGCCTCCTGACCCCAGCTGTGCAAGCTGGAGGCATTGCCGTATTTTTCTGTCAAATATGGCATCATTGCTTCCAGCACCTGCGAGTCTATTTTTGTACTGGCGGCGTTGTCAAAATATATTCTCATATATTAAATTGTTTCATTGTTAACCTGTTATATTGTTAATTTATCTTTTTTTAGCCAAAATGTTTTTGTGCAGTTTTCTGCTGTTTGAGTCCGATCTACCTCTGGCGAATTCGGACGAGTTAATAAGCAAACAAAAATACATATTGGTAATATACTCTATAAAAATACGTTTTTACAAAACTTATCACCTACTTTATTAAATCTTTTAACCTTATTTTCCCTGCTTCTTTTAATAATTTTTTTTCCAAAATTTGCCAGACCGGACGCTGTAAACAATCTTTTACCATACATTTCTTTCCTTCTTTCAGACAAGTGACTACCCCTTTTTGTCTTTCAAACAAAACAAGAACATCTTTTATCGTAATTTCGCTTGGTCTTTTTCCCAATTTATAACCGCCATTGCGGCCTGTTTTGCTATAAATCAAGCCTGCTTTTTTCAAAACCAAAACCAAACGGGAAAGATATTTATACGGCAGTTTTTCCTGCCTGGTAACTTCCTCCAGTTTCCAACTGCCCTTATTTTTTGCCAAAAACAAAAGCAGTCTTAAACTATAAGTAGTTTCTTTAGAAATGGCTAACATGCTGTTTAATTTTCAATTATCAATTTACAATTTTCAAACAAATACAAAATTAATAAATTCAAATTGTCCAAACTGTTTAAATCTTGGAATTTAGTATTTAGAGTTTAGTATTTGCCCTTAATACTACCTTCTAAGTAGAAGTTTAGCAAATCTGAAGTCTTTGTCAAGAAGTAAAAAAGACAGACATATGAGACCGTTGAATAACATCTAAGATTTGGCTTAAGTAAAGAAAACGGTTGCTAAAATTGATATTTTTGTTTAGTATATTGGCAAAAAAGAAAGGTTAAATTTCATGAAAAAAATAATCATGGCCCATATACTAAAACTATCGGCTGTGCTCCCGACTTCGCCAATGAGAAACTCTTATCATAATTTCCTCTGGAAACACTTTAC
>CAYNBK010000142.1:0-2498 GCA_964395485.1 uncultured Pseudomonadales bacterium | reverse complement strand
TGGCGGAGAGGGCGGGATTCGAACCCGCGCTGAGATTTCTCCCAACATCGCTTTCGAGGCGAGTCCGGTATGACCGCTTCGGTACCTCTCCTTTTTTCAATCCTTCCTTGTCGAAGTGCGCCCGGCGCGACTCGAACGCGCAACCTCGGCCTTCGCAGGGCCGCGCTCTATCCAATTAAGCTACGGGCGCAAATATGGGAAAGCTCCAATATCCTAAATAATTTTTAATTTTAAAATTTTAACAAATATATAATGTATCTAAAATTTGATAACTTAAACATTTGGCATTGTTTAGAATTTTCAAGCCCCGCTGGTTATTATACCTTATTTTGCCAGCGGTTTTGAAGATCTTAGATCTTAGTTTATCGATGGGGTTTCTGTTTCCAATGGTACTTTTTTTTGGAGCCATTCGGCAGACTTGTCAATAAAGGTTTTTTCCGGTTTTTCGTGAGTGAGATAAGCCTGCAGTATTTTATCGATTTTGTCTTTCTGTCCATCTACCAGGATGATAAGTTGTCTGGGGAAGCTAAGTTTTGTATCAACATGAAGAAGGGTGTTGAAAAATTTATTGGAAAACCAGTAGCGGGTTAGACCCTCCCATTTATACTTTTTCCCGCCGGTGACTATGCCCCAGTTGGTAATTTTGTGGTCTACATCTTCAGGTTTCACAGAGGCCAGTACATAAGCGACAAAAGTTAGTGAGATAATAACGGCAATAAGAAGCCATTCTTTCAAAAAAAGTAAAATCACTGCGACCAGAAAAACAATAGAAGCAATAGTGGTGTAGTATTCGCGGGAGCGTTTTTTATATGGCCGGCCGGCAATTTTCCATGCGTACAAGGTTTTTTCCGGCAATTTGGGCTGAGGGCTTAGAATAGCCGCTTGGGTTTGGGCTTGCGGTTCTGGTGCTTTTTTACGGAAAAAAGGCATATATCTTTACTTTAGCACAGAAATTGTTAGAAAAAAAGTGTTTTTGGAGATTTGCTGATTTCAGGTATGATACAATTGTTATTCCGACAGAACCTGCCGGCAGGCAAGGCATAAAACTATATAGTTTTATGCTTCTAAAGGAATGAATAAGTATCTCTTAATCAAATTATATACTATAATATATATTTTTTCTACTAATTATGATAACCTTTCGTAGTTTAATAAGATATTTATTTTCATTTATTAATTTTATCGCTATATATTTATTACTTGGCTCGTTGACTTCTTTTATTCCTTTATTATTTGTTAATAGAGTGGATATAGATGTAAAATCGGTCATGGGAGCGCTGTTCTGGTTGGTATATATCCCAGCTAAGTTGACGAATACATTCTATAGTGACCATGTGAATTTAACCGGAAGCTTATTGCTTATTTCATGGTTTTTATTATTGTTTGTCGTTATTTTAAGCTCTTTTTATATATCAAATATTTTTTTAAAAAATAAACTACCGAAGAAACTTAACCGCAGAAAATCGAGGGTCCTTGGAGGAGGAAGAGCTTAGTTTGGGGAAGCAAGTTGATCGGTAAAAACGTGGGACTCGAAAAGCCTATCGGCCAGAAACCTGGGTGTTGCGCTGGGCTTAAAACATTGTTAAAATCCGTCTTGGACAGGGTATTCAGCTCTTTTATATCTATAGAGGCTTTATGTCTTGGAAAAGCCTGTTAAAGGGTTTAGTTTTGAGGCTGGTTCATCGTAAACCCGGTGGTGTTTTATTACTATGTTAATAGATAACTATCTAATTAATTTTATTTCAATAAGTATCGCGACATGGTACTTTTATCGGAAACTCGCTTTTTTTCTACCAGGAAAAATAATTAAGCTTTTATTAAAGACGGCTTTAATGGCAATATCAATTGCTATCGGGCTAAATTTAGTGAACTTTATCGCTACCTTTGTTTGGCAAAACTACGTGGTAAATGACCCAAATTTTTGTAATAAGCTTCAGGAGGATAAGAAGGATGTCTGTCTAAGCCTGGCGGCAGAAAGAAATCTAAATGAAACTCTTTGCTTTGAGATCCAAAAGCTAAATGGTCGAGGATCGCGGAATACATGTATATATAATATAGCAAGAAAAAAACACGATATTGATCTCTGCCAGAAAATAAGTACAACTGAAAAATTCGAAGGAGTCGAATATAACACTGATTATTGTTTGATGGCAATAGCTACAGATCAAGCTGACCCTGAGATATGTGATTTTATACAAAGACTTACAGGCCCAGAATTTGATGATCCTTTAAAAGCAGAAGATATTGCTTCAAAAGAAAGGTGTTATGGTGAAGCTGGCGTTGCGGCCAAAGATAAAAGTTGGTGTGATAAAGCGGGGAAATATAAAGACCTTTGCATTAATAATATAGACTAAAATACTATTTACGAAAAAAATAGCAGGAAGAGTCGCCTAGTTGGTCTATGGCGCGGATCTGGAAAGTCCGTTGGGAGGAAACTCCCTCGCGAGTTCGAATCTCGCCTCTTCCGCAAGTCGTGAAGATGCAGAGGTGCGCTCGCC
>CAYNBK010000141.1:0-2558 GCA_964395485.1 uncultured Pseudomonadales bacterium | reverse complement strand
GATTTTTTTGGATAATCTGGAAAGAAAAGCAGGGGTGGCATGACAAGATTGCCGGGACAGTGGCAGTGAAAGAATAGGCCGGCTTTTTCTTTAAACTAAAGACGGGCTTTGTGCTATCATAAAAGTATGGATGATAATCTGTTAAATAATCAGGGGACTAGTCAGACAGGAATAAGTCGATCGGATTCTTTTTCGTCAGCTCAGGGGAATGTGCCGCCGCCAGCCCAGGACGATGGCAGTATGGGTAGTCAGGCGCCGTCTCTTAAAGAACAAAAAGAGCTTTTAAGCCAAGTGAAATCACAGGAAAAAGGATTGGATGCTATCAGGTTTAAAGAGTACAAAGAAGTAGAATTAGGCGGCGAGGTAAAAGATTGGCTCACCGAGCTGGAAAGCGCTGATGCCAGCCAGCTTTCAGCTCCGATAATTGATGATTATGGGCAGATACTTTTGGACAACTCAAACCAGCCTAAACCACAAGTTATTTTACCCTTGAAAGAGGAAGAGGTAGAGAAAGCAATTCATCAGAAAGTCGCAGACAGTATCCGCTGGCTGGCAGTATGGTGTCTGCGAATGGTAAAATTACTGGGCAAGAGGGCTGAGTTTGAAAAATGATTTTAATATGGACGATATACAAATAATATCTGACTATCTGATATATTTTATTACCCTTAGTGTGGTGGCGGCTTTTTCACTTTTGGGAATTTTTGGCCTGCTTTATATACTTTTTTTATGGCTGAAATATAAAGACAGGGAAGAAAAGTCGCTTGATCTGGTACTTTTGCAGGTGTCTTTACCCAGAGAAACTGAAATTAAAATTGATGCCGCCGAACAGCTTTTTTCTTCACTTTATTCTATTAAAAAATCGGGCTTTAAGATGAAATGGAAAGCGCAGGATTATTTGTCTTTTGAGATAGTGGCAAAAAAGGAAGACATCCGTTTTTATGTTTCTGTTCCGGAAAAACTAAGGGATATGGTAGAAAAACAGGTACATGGTGCTTATCCTGGCGCCGAAGTAAAGGAAATGGATGAGTACAATATTTTTTCCAAGAAAGGAAAAGTTGCTTTTGCCGTGCTTAAATCAAAGTCCTCTAATTATAATCCGATCAAAGTCTATAAGGAGCTACCGACAGATCCGCTTTCATCCCTTACTTCCAGCCTGGCAAAAATGCAGGATAATGAAGGCGCGGCTGTACAAATACTGATTTCTCCAACAGACAGTAAATGGAGTAGAGCAGGACGATCGTATATCTCTAAAACCAAAAAAATGGAATCCGATCCGGAAAAAGCCAAATATAATGTAGACCCCAAAACCATGGAGATGATTGAAAATAAATGCAGCAGGCAAGGCTTTTATACGGTAATAAGGATAGTTGTCAGCTCTCTTGATAAGGATTCGGTTCAATCCCACCTTGACAATTTGGTTTTTTCTTTTAGCCAATTTAACAGCGATCTTAACGGTTTTAAAAAAGCCAAAATTTTGTTAAAAAAGTTTTTCATGCTGGATTTTATCTACCGCTATTGGCCGATATTCGGCCGCAAGATGATTTTATCCACAGAAGAACTGGCAACAATTTTCCATTTTCCCAATAAATCTGTGGAAACCCCGCATATCCATTGGCTGCAGGCCAAGTCTGCCCCTGCCCCGGCCCAAATACCAAGAGAAGGACTGTTTTTGGGTAAAAGCTTGTACCGGGGGGTTTCTCGGCCGGTTTATATTTCCGACGAAGACAGAAGACGGCACATGTATGTGATCGGTAAAACCGGAACCGGCAAGTCAGAGTTTTTATCCGACATGATCCTGCAGGATATAAGAGCCGGAAAGGGAGTTTGTTTTATTGACCCGCATGATACAGTGGAAAAAATACTTGAACTTATTCCGCCGGAAAGGGCAGAGGACGTAATTTATTTTGACCCTTCGGATATAGACCGGCCGATGGGCTTTAATATGCTGGAAGCCCAAACAGAAGAACAGCAGCACTATGTTGTTTCTGCCATTATTGGCCTGATGTATAAGCTTTATGATCCACATAAAACCGGCATTATTGGCCCCAGGTTTGAGCATGCAGTCCGCAATGCGATGTTGACAATCATGTCTGAACCCGGCGGTACATTTATCGAAGTAGTCAGGGTATTGACGGACGCAAGATATATGCAGGAGGTGCTGCCCAAAGTAAAGGACCCTATTGTAAGGCGGTATTGGACCGACCAGATTGCCCAAACGTCTGATTTTCATAAATCCGAAGTGCTTGACTATATTGTTTCCAAGTTTGGCCGTTTTGTAACCAACAAAATGATGAGAAATATAATCGGCCAGTCAGTCAGCGCGTTTGATTTTAGAAAAGTGATGGATGAGGGAAAAATACTTTTAATCAATCTGGCCAAGGGAAAAATTAATGAGGAAAACTCAAACTTTTTGGGGCTTATTTTAGTTCCAAAAATACTTATTGCCGCTATGAGCAGGCAGGATGTGCCGGAAAAAGAACGGCGGGACTTTTATCTTTATGTTGATGAGTTTCAAAATTTTGCTACGCCGGATTTTGCCCAGATTTTATCCGAGG
>CAYNBK010000140.1:0-2585 GCA_964395485.1 uncultured Pseudomonadales bacterium | reverse complement strand
CGAAAATCAAATTATTTTCAAAAAGTGGTAAATTTGATTTGCGCTTACTATATTTACAACTGATTTAAAGTTAAAAATTATCTTAAATGTAGATATATGAAAATTCAGGTTCAGATATTAAGTTATGGTCAAAGTAAGCATTTAAGTGATTGTTTGAAGTCACTTAAAAAAATTGGGAATTATAAAAATATACAGATTGTAGTAATTGAAAATGCGGGGGAAAAAAATCCTTTAATAATAGAATATCCAGAAATAAAGTTTATGGTAAATGATGTCAATTTGGGATTTGCCGAAGGAAACAATGTCGGATTTCGATATGGTATAAAAAATAATGTTGACTATTTTTTGCTTTTAAATGACGATACTTTAGTTACTAAAGATTTTTTAATTAACTTATTAAAATTTTGTAAAACTCATAAGAAATGCGGAATAGTTTCCCCCAAAATTTATTTTGCCGCTAACTATGAGTATAAAAAAGCATATAAACAAGCTGAGCGGGGAAAGGTAATTTGGTATGCCGGAGGCAAAATTGACTGGAAAAATATATATGCATCTCATAGGGGTGTTGATGAGCTAGATCAAGGACAGTATGATAAAGCTGAACAAATAGACTTTGCGACAGGCTGCTGTATGCTTATAAAAAGGGAAGTAGTTGCACAAACAGGCGGGTTTGATAAGAATTATTTTTTATATTGGGAAGATATTGATTTGTGTGAAAGAGCTAAGCATAAAGGTTGGCAAATTTGGTACTACCCCGGGAGCTTGATATGGCATAAGAATGCTGGTTCGTCCGGAGGAGCAGGAGGTAAAGTGTCATATTACTATCAGGAGAGAAATAGACTATTTTTCGGTTTTAAACATGCAGCATTTAAGGTTAAATTACACTTGCTGAGGCAAGCATTGAGTTTGTTAAAAAGTGGTGATGCAGTAAAAAAACAGGCTGCTTTAGATTTTTTGACATCAAGACAGGGGAGGAGTACTCATGAACCTTCTTAATTTACTTGTTGTACCGGTATTTTTTTTGCAATTTTACTCTGCCTTTGTTTTTATTGTAAATAGTTTAAAGATAAAATTTAATGCCCTTCAAACTTTGGTATTATCTTTAGTTTTTGGGATTGCTTTTAATGCTTCATTGTTTTTTTTAGGAGGCTATATTTTTGGAGTAAGGGTATATTTTGTTTCGTATTTTATATTGCTATGGGGTTTATATCAATTTAAAACGTCTTGGAAAATAGCAAAAGAGAGTTTGGTAATTTTGAAAAAGGATTTAACTGCAGTTTTTATTATGTTAGTAGGCAGCGTGTATTGGTGGCTTACAATAGGTTTAAGCGGTTTGGGTATAAATGGAAATTTAATTTTTGAAGATGGACAGTTTCACGATAGCATGTGGCATATTGCCCTTATAAAAGAGCTGGGAAAGTCAGTGCCGCCGGTTCATCCTTCCTCTTTTTTATATACACTAAAGCATTATCACTATTTTTGGGATATTAATATTGCAGCGTTAATTAAGGCTTATTTATTTACTCCTTTTTTTCTTTACTACCGTTTTTTTCCTTTAGTATTGGTAGTACTTGTTTCTTTTTCAGCCTATATTTTAATAAAAAAAATTAGCGCATCAAAATTTAGTACCAGTGTTTTTCTTTTTCTTTTGTTTTTTGGAGGAAACTTTGCGTATTTTATTCCATTTTTTATTAAAGGACAGAATTGGAGTGAGTCCAGTTTTTGGGTAAGTCAAACTTTTAGTATGATGGTAAATCCTCAGCTGGTTTTTTCTTTTGCTGTTCTGTTTGCTGTTCTATTTTTGCTTTATTTTTTTCCCAAAAAAATAAACTTTCCACTGACTGTTTTTACAGCTTTTTTACTGGGTAGTTGTGTAGGGTTTAAGAGTTATGGGTTTGTAGCATCCAGTATTATTGTAGCTATGTTTTTTCTTTACAGATTGCTTATTCAAAGGCAGTTAAAAACTATTTTTATAGAAGGGATTGTTTTTTCGGTAGTAGCACTACCTTTTTATTTGCTGGTAGTGGGATTGGATAGTGCCGGGTTTATTTGGGAGCCTTTGTGGTATTTAAGAACCATGGTAGAAGCTCCGGATAGATTAAACTTAATTGAATGGCAGTTTTTGGACCAGTATTATTCTGCGACGGGAAATTGGCCTCGTTTAATTCTTTTGAAATTAAAAGAGTTTGTTATTTTTTTTGCAGGTAATTTAGGTATTAGAATATTGGCATTATTGTCTTTATTGGCATGGAAAATAAAAGATAAAAAGTATATTTTTTTTATTTGGTCTGGTTTTATTTTTGCCGTAGCTTTTCCATTGTTTTTTCTTCAGGTAGGGTTGGTGTGGAACTCGATCCAATTTTGGTACTATGCTTTAGTGCTGGCTGATATATTAGTAGCAGTAGGCTTGTCCTTATTTGAAAAGCAACTTAAAAATAGATTTGTTAAAATATCATTTCTTTTAATTTTAATAATACTTACAATACCAGCTGTGATAAATTTTTCTTTTGATAGGTTTGGTCATTTTAGAACGATAAAACAGAATGATTTGGTACTATTTGACAGTATTCCTGATGAAAGCAGGG
>CAYNBK010000139.1:0-2619 GCA_964395485.1 uncultured Pseudomonadales bacterium | reverse complement strand
ACATTCACTGTATCTTTGGGTATATGGCTATTAGAGCATTTCGGAATTGAGGTTAATAAATATAAAATAAACTAATCTAATATGATCGAAATTGGCGGCTACCAAATGGACCTTGGACAAATTGATACTTATAAAAACTTTAAGTTTTGGAGTCCTGGTGGGCAAGCAGGAGAAGCGGGACCAATTGGAAACTTATTAAACAACATTCTCCTCTATGTCTTTCCCATCGCCGGAATTATCATGTTTTTTCTTATCATCGCTTCTGGTTTTCAGATGCTCACCTCTACCGGCAATCCGGAAACTCTGAAAAAAGCCCAGGGAAAACTGACTATGGCCGTGGTAGGTTTTATCATCATTTTTGTGGCCTACTGGCTCATCCAAATGCTTGATGCCATCCTCGGCCTGCATTATTTTAACCCCTAATGGCTTTGCTTGCTTTTTCCAAATTTTATGATTTTTGCCCTTTTTCTGATTTAATAGTAAAATACACCTAATTATGAAAAGGGAAACTAGACTTTGGTTAAAGTATGCCAAAGAAGATTTTGAGAACATGCAAATTATGTGGAATGCGTATCGTTACAATTCAACTGCTTTTTTCTGCCAACAAGTATTAGAAAAAATTATGAAGGCGGTAATTATCGAGTTTGCCAATCGACGGCCACCCAAAATCCATGATTTGTTAAGGCTTAAAAAGGAAGGCAGCCTGATATTGCCTAAAAAATGGGAAAAAATATTAAAATTACTGACCCGCCATTATTATCTTGTCCGTTATCCCGATATGGTAAAAGCGTATACGTCTTCCCGAAAGAAAATGGAACCAATTATCGCCGAAACCAAGGAGATTTATCAATGGATATTAAGAAAATTCAACCAGTAATTAAAGCATATCTTAAAGAACTAAAAAAAAACATTAAACCCGAAAGGGTGATTTTGTTCGGTTCTTATGCCAGTGGAAAAGCCACTAATGACAGCGATATTGATTTAGTAGTTTTGTCAAACGATTTTAATAAAATGCCTTTTGAAAAAAGGCTGGATCTTCTCATTGATGCCCGTCAGGATCCGCTCACCCATCAGTTTGGTATGGACATATTCGGTTACACGCCGGAAGAATACGCTAAAGCGTCTCCGCTGACCACTCTGGGAGAAATTAAAGAAACGGGGGTAATGATTTAGTTTTTCCCAATCGTCGCCTCGAGTTTCCAAATGATGACCAGCGCCGGTAACCCGGAAACCATGAAAAAAGCCCAAGGGAAACTGACTATGGCCGTGGTAGGTTTTATCATCATTTTTGTAGCCTACTGACTCATCCAAATGCAAGCACCATAAATTTTGGCAACAATGCGCAGTACCGTACCCATGGTGGTACTGGCACTTGACGCCATCCTCGGCCTGCACTACTTTAATCCGTAGAATAGAAAAAAAGTAATTTGTAATCAGTAATCAGTAAAATTCTGGAAATTCCTTGTTTTGCTACTCTCTCTTCCCATTTTTCCTAAATATCTAAAACTCTCTAACTCTTAAACTCTACTTTTCACTTTCCAAACCTTCTCAGTCTCCCTAGTAATCCTAACAATATGGGAATAAACCGAGGGTTTATCTGTTAATATTTATACTTGACAACTTACCAGGATTTTTGTATATTGTTAATTATGCTAATCAAGCGTGATATTGCCCCTTCTATAAAAAAAGAGCTCGACAGTGATCTAAATATTGTTTTGACTGGCATAAGGCGGGTAGGCAAAACTACTTTAATAAGATCACTATATGGCGAAATCAAGCATCAGAGAAAACTATATTTAGACCTAGAAAATCCGCTCAATCAAGAACTGTTTAACAAACTAGACTATGAAGCCATCAAACAAAATCTAGAGGGCCGAGCCTTAGGCAGGGGGGAAAGGCTAATCGTTTTTCTAGACGAAGTGCAAATGCTAAAAAAAATTCCCTCGATTGTTAAATATCTTTCCGACCACTATAAGATCAAGTTTATTCTGACCGGTTCTGCCAGTTTCTATTTAAAAAACCTTTTTACCGAGTCACTTGCCGGACGAAAAAGAGTTTTTGAGCTTTTTCCCTTAAGCTTCAGCGAATTTCTTAACTTTAAAGATCCTAAGATCAAAAAGCCTTCATTAAACGACAAAGTCACTAGTTTTTTATATCATTCTTTTGAAAAATATCTTAACGAATATATAGAGTTTGGCGGTTTTCCCGGCGTAGTCCTGCAAACTTCTGCCGAGGAAAAAAATAAAGAATTAAATGAGGTCTTTACCAGTTATTGGCAAAAGGAAGTTCTTTTATTGTCTGATTTTCGCAAGACCAGCGCCTTTCGAGAAATTATTCTTTTGCTCTCTGCCCGAACCGGCAGCAAACTGGACATCAGCAAAATTGCCGCCGAATTGGGCATTACCAGGGTCACTGTTTCCGAATATCTGAATTTTTTAGAACAAAGCTATTTTATCAATCGCATTAAATTTTTTAGTCGTAATATTGATGTTTCTTACCGGGCGCAAAAAAAAACCTATTTCTGCGATTGCGGCATTGTGCGCCAGTTGGGAGATATAAAAAAATCTTCTGTTTTTGAAAATTTAATCTATAACTTCTTTTTTTTAAAAAAAAAAGTTT
>CAYNBK010000138.1:0-2623 GCA_964395485.1 uncultured Pseudomonadales bacterium | reverse complement strand
TGGAGCTTTTGGCGAAGATGTTGCGGTTGCTACGCAAAATGTCGGCAAGGCGGGGTTATCATTATCAACTAATTTATTAGAGCATATTAAGCGTCAAAATTATTATAAAAGTGAAGCAAAAGGCAAAGATGCCGCCAATAAACTTGCACTTCAGCAGAATGATTTATTATACAGCACTGAACAAGTAGAAGCGAAAAATGCCGCCGGATTACCCTTTATTGATTCTCAAGGTAATGCCCGGATGATAGCAAAGGGGTATAAAAATAGGCTTGGTTTTGATAGCCACGATTCTACATTTCAATATCAGCAAGATATGGCAGGGTTAGCTACGCTGGTTGAAGAAAGTTTAAAAAACGACCCAGTAGCATTAGCAACTTTCAGAGAAGAATATCAAACCCTTTATAAAACAGGCCACAACACAGTAAATCAGCATGAGGCCACTCAATGGCATGCTGGGCAAAATAATGTTTATGCCTCAACTGCGGCAAACCTTGTCAGTCAGGCAGAAGTGGCGCAGACGCCTGAATTGTTGTCAGAGGTATTGAATAATATCAGTAAAAATAGTGAATCAAAAGCAAAATTTAATGGATGGGGTAGCCAGCAATTACAAGAAGATAAAAATGCGGATATAGAAAAAGCGACTGGCAGAGCTGTAATGGGAAAATTAAGAAGCGAAGGTTTATTATCAGCGCAGAAACTTTTAAATAGTATAAAAGATAAAATACCTCAGGAAAGTTTTGATGCAATTAGCGAAGATTTAGAAATACAGGCACAACAAGCAACAAAAAAAGATCATTTTCAACAGATGATAATTCAAAATCAAACCGAGTCGGATATGGTGGACAAATATTTTCAGGGAACGCTTGTAAAAGATGATGTCAAACAACTTCATCTTGAAAGAAAAATATCTGATGGCTTTGCAAAGTCAATGATGAATAATTTGGATAGCTTGCAAAAGATAGGGGCTAAAACTGATTTAACCGTTTATGATGAAATAATGACACATATTATAAACCAAGATTTGCCTGTTTCAGAATTACGGCAATTGATAATAGAAAAACATACAATAGGAGAACTGAGTGATTCTGATTATAAACATTTTATTTATGTTGAAAAGGGCAGTGGAATATCAACGGTAGCCGAAGATTATGTTTCTGAAAAAGAAAAATTATTCAGACGGACAAAACCAAATTCAAGTTTTTGGGGAACAATCTGGCAACTCGTCAAAAAAGCTCAACCTGTAACACCTTCAGGTTTGATGAGTAATATTATAAACAGAATACAAAAAGAAAATGCTCAAGGAGAACCAATGTTGAATATTGCAAATGATGAAATAAGGCAACAATTGCTTAAAGATAATTCTTCATTTTCAAGTTTACCAATAAAAGGAAAGTTGCATCGGGATAAATATGGAAACACAGCTATCATTTATCCCGATGGAAAATATGAGGAAGTAATGAGTGTCACCGGTGATTTTAAACATAAAGAGCAACGAACTAAAAAACAAGGTAAAAAATAATGCCGTTTGATATTGCTTCAGCTATAGCAGTTAAAGATAATGAGAAAGGCGCTGAACAGATAGATTTTGGTTTTGATATAAATTCTGCCAAGCCGGTATCTACCATAGAGGAAAAAACTTTTGAAATTCTTGACAGTTCAAGAGTAAGCATGGATATTGTCAAAGGTTTATTTAGGGGTGTTGAAAGAATACCAGCTGGTATAGGAAGTGGAATTGAATATATGGGCCGGGATATAATGACTGAAGCGAAAGCGGAAACTAAACCCTTAATATCGTTTCCCGGATTAAGAAGTATCCCTTGGATGAGGGTAAGAAAAGATCCCATATATCTTGCAACAGATGATTTTTTTTATAAATTCGGGGATACCCTTGCCGAAATAGGAAAGACAGCGAAGAATTTTTATAATGAGGCCGCCAATAAGGGTATAGAAAGCCCTAATCCTGCGGTAATGTTAGGATGGAAACATCCTTTTAGAAAAACTGCTGCGTTAGCTTCCGAGAGTTTTCCTATGCTTGGTGTTGCCGCCGGGGTGACTGCGGTAACGAAAAATCCCATAATAGGCGCTGCAACCTTTTTTCCTACCATAGCAGGCGATATGTATGAGGATGCCATAAATAATGGCGTTGATCCTATAATAGCAGGGGATATGGCCGCGACTACAGGCGCAGTGCAGACCGCCCTTGAAACCATCCCCCTAACCGGATGGATGAAAGGCGGCCACATGTTAAAGCGTGTTTTTAGAACCGCCTTACAGGAAGGTTTAATTGAGGAAGGTTCGCAACAGATATTTGATAATTCATTAAGAATTATCGGTTGGCAAGAACCGCGTCCTATTTGGGATAGAGTAACTGATGGTCTTGCTGAAAGCATATTAGCAGGAACAGTATCAGGCGGCGCGTTAGGTATATTTCAAGCCCCTCATATAGACGATATCCGTTATGACTTGCATAATCAAGTAATAATGGAAGGCCTAAAACAAGGATTAAATGAGGAACAGATAGCCCAAACAATAGACAAGGTTGATGAGGTTATAAATAAGACGATAGGGGTAGAGCCAGTTGTGGAAGAACCCGAACCAGAAGCCCCAAAACCGCCTATTGTAG
>CAYNBK010000137.1:0-2664 GCA_964395485.1 uncultured Pseudomonadales bacterium | reverse complement strand
AAGGCAGATGAAAAATATCAAACAGCTAACTTATCATGGCATAAGCTGGTACCATCTGGAAAGTCCGGATATAAAACAGCTTGAGACCTTGCAAAAGGATTTTCATCTGCATCCTTTGGACATAGAAGACGTACATGAACAGCGCCAGCGGCCGAAAATGGATATCTACCGCAGTTATATCTTCTTTGTCCTGCATGTGCCGGTTTGGAGCGATCAAAAGGCTTCGCTTGACACTAGACAATACTCCCTTTTTGTTTCTGAAAATTATTTAATTACCGTATTGCAGCAGCCAATCGCTAAATTAAACTCTTTGTTTGCACAAGCAGAAAAAGATCCGCGCAAGAAAAAACGCTTTTTTAAAAATAACAGCTGGCATTTGTTTTATTTTATTGTTAATCAGTTGCTAAAAGAAACAAACCCTATCAAAAAATCCATTAGCAGACAACTGGACATGATTGATAAAGAACTTGTATCCTCCCGGCACAAAGACGCACTGCAGAGGATCTCAAAGATGCGGCGAAGTTTGGTTTTTTTCCAAACCATGATAAAGCCACAGGTCCCTATTTTTAGCAAACTGGAGCAGGCCGAACACAAGCTTGGCACCAGCGACTACGCCCACTACTGGGGAAACCTAGTAGACAAACTCCGCTCTGACTGGGAGGAAATAGAAGACTATTCGGAGATTCTTGATGGTTTATCTGAGACCAATGAATCCCTACTCAGCTACCGGACCAATGAAGTGATAAAACTATTAACGATTTTTTCAGTAATACTCATGCCTTTAAACCTCATTGCCGGCACATACGGCATGAATATCCGCCTGCCTCTGGCCGGCTATAGCTTTGCTTTTGTCTTATTAATGCTAATTATGCTCAGTTTGAGCCTGTTAATGCTTTTTTATTTTAAAAAGAAGAAGTGGCTCTAGGCTATTTTATAGCTGTTATATCCTCAGGTGACGTTCTTTTTACAGAGGTGTTAACCCCCGGGGTTAACAAATCAGTCAGTCGAGCATTAGAGCTTTAATTTTCCCTAAAGATCTTTGATAGGCTGCATTATTATAGACATATTTTTGGTATCTTTTGGGCCTTTGAAAATGGCCAAGAATAAGCCCTGTATCTACCATAGTATTTTGTTTATTCTCCAAATAAATAGGCAGAGATGACCATTGGTAATTTTTTAACTGATCTATTTCAGTTAATTTGGCCGTTGAGGGGTTCAGGTGGATATAGCGGGAAACGTGATAAAAAATCCTGTCCTCTTCTATAAGCTTGGCTTTAAAATTTGATTCAAATAGATAGCCTTTTTTCTTATGTTTGATGTTAAAATGGCGGGCGTAGGCATTTTGCCAATTACCCATATATTTAGATATACCCTTGTCGCTTTCTTGAGATAAAAGCAAATGAAAGTGATTCGGCATAAGACAATAAGCATATATTTTTACCAACGCTTCGGTTTGTTTTTTGAAATATTTATTTTTTTCTAAACTAGTAAGCCTGTTGAAAAAAGTAAATGCAGTCTCCGGGGTAAAACGATAATAAGAAATTAAGTCCAAAGCACGCTGATAATCAATACTCTCCTGAAAAATGATTTTGCTGCCCACTCCCCTGTTTACTATATGATAAAAGCATTGATTGGCAAAAACAACTCTCCTGTAAGGCATATTAATAATAAATATACTAAAGCCGACGTAAATTTTCAAGAGGTGTTAACCCCCGGGGTTAACAAGGGGTTAACAAGCTAGAGTTTGATTTTAATGTGATCCTGGTCGGTGCGGAGAATGTCGGCTCCAACCGCACGCAGGCGACCTAAAACTTCCTCTGTCGGATGGCCCCAGGGGTTTTTGCCAACAGAAATTACCGCAATTTTAGGCCGGATGGCTGTTAAAAACCTCTCTCCGGTAGAATACTTACTGCCGTGGTGGGCTACTTTGAGAATATCTATCTGGCCAAGATTATTCTCACTAATTATTTTTTCCTCTGTCTTTGTATCAATGTCTCCGGTAAAAAGGGCAGATGTATCCCCTGCTTCCAGCAGTAAAACTATTGACTGGGTATTAGGACTGGCGCTTTGGATACCAAGCACTTTGGCGCTCTCCTCTGACTCGGCCAAGCTTTTATTTTTGTCCCAAATGGAATTATCACCCAGAGCTTTTTCCGGCCAGAAAACAGCTATATTGAGACCATTAATCTCCAGTTTGTCCCCTGCCTGAGGTGAATAAACTCTTATATCGTTTGCTCTCACCGCGTCAACAAAATCAGCAAAAAGCCGGCTGTCCTGCCAAAAACTATTGGCAATGATTTGTTCGACCTGATACTGACCTACTATAGTTAAAAGCCCGGCCAAATGGTCTTTTTCCGGGTGAGTGTTGACGATAAGCTCTATTTTTCTATCCCAAAAAGGCATGTTTTGTTTCAGGCAGTCAAGCACCTTGTCATCCGGCCCGCCATCGATAAGTATCTG
Source organism: uncultured Pseudomonadales bacterium (assembly GCA_964395485.1). Classification (GTDB taxonomy): domain Bacteria; phylum Patescibacteriota; class Microgenomatia; order UBA1400; family CAYNBK01; genus CAYNBK01. Next base: position 204 of record CAYNBK010000137.1, on the reverse strand, counting down.
GGTAGTACTTTTTGTCAGCAAAATGGCATCCCCCTGTCCGACATTACAGGCGATAAAATAAGCACTGGAGTCAGGAAAAACAAATAGTCCCGTTAAAATAGCGCTTAGTAAAAAAACGGCAACAGCGATGATATTCTTATTTTTCATCTTTATTAAACTACTACGGGCTTACGCCCGATAGAATTTTATAAGGCAAACTTCGTT
>CAYNBK010000136.1:0-2668 GCA_964395485.1 uncultured Pseudomonadales bacterium | reverse complement strand
GGAGCGCTATGCTAATACCATTATCAATTATTTGAACCAAAACTATCCATCCGCCAAGAGGAGCTTTACACAATGATCCTTGACACTATCCAGAACTAATAAGGGTTAGGTTGGAGGAGATTGAAAAATTACAAGTTAATGCAGATGTGCATAATTACTATTCACTCTCATCTTTTTCATAAATCAAACTATTTGGACCAATATCGTAAACCACATCAATATCTGTAAGCGGGGACGGTCCTATGATTTCCTCATTTGACAAGCAATAATGGTTATTGGTATGCTCATCTTAGATCTTTTTAGTCCCGCTCGTCCTGCTTCTACCTTGAAGCTAATTTGGCTCGCAATTCTCTTTCCACCCTTTCGGCTAAAAATATTTTCATTAAGGACTGGTAAGGAACATCTCTGGAATTAGCTATTTCCTTAATCCTTAATAAAAGGTAGGCTGGTAGGCGCAATGAGATCGATTCAGTTGTAGGCTTAAGTTTTGATAAATCAAGCTCTACTGGTTTAGTTGTATCAAAATATTCAATTGTATCATGAGTAGCCCAAAACTCGCGTTCTTTATCTTCATTTTTAAATTTTGGTATTGGTTTAAGTTTATTTTTTAACATATATATTTTTCTCCTTTCTGTTTTGATCCCTGGCAGATATTATTCTAATTTTATTGTCTCTATAGGTAAAAACGATGGCCAAAAGTCTTTTTCCGTTTGTTTTCCCGTAAGACACATATCTTTGTTCAACTTTAGAATGTTTTGGGTCCCCAAATATTTTTAACGGCTTATTAAAAAATATTTCCTCGGATTCTTTAAAATGTACTTTATGTTTTTTCCAATTTTTATCAACGTTGCCCTTGTTCCAATCAAAAGATAAAGGTGTCGGTAATTCCATAACAGTACAAGTATATTATGATAATATACTTTTTGTCAAGGGATAAATTTGGTAATATTATTGGCTAAAGTATTAGGGGGACAGTTCTCGCCTGTAGTGCGCTTGTCGAACTGTTACCCTCAGTTAATTAGCAAAAACAGCCAGTTCGAGATGGAAATGCCATGCACCACATGGGATGCATGGCAGTACACCCGACGTGGTGTACTGCTCCCCGTATGCGAAGTCCCGAGTATTCCCGAGGGGGGACTTTATCCGAACTACCTGTGGTGCCAGTTCTGAACGAAGCTGAAGCAAGCCTGCCGAACCATGCACCCCGCCATATAACTCACAGTGCAAAAATTCTATTTAATTTGGCTTAAAATTTCATCTAGATTCATAAAGTTTTTGAGGCTGAACCCGTCAATAGTTTGTTCATTTTCTCCTTTGTAAATAACACTGCCGCTAAACTTTATAGCGGTATCCAAGTTTGTTTTGACACCCTGCAAACCTTTTATGAACCCTGCAGAAAAAGTCTGTGAAGCTTTTATTTCTATTCCCAGCATTGAGACTCCGGCATCTATAAATAAGTCAACCTCATTAGCATTGCTGTCTCTGTAAAAATAGAGTTTTGATCTTAGTTTATTATTATAAATGTGCTTGCTAATTTCGTTTATTACAAAATTTTCAAAAATACTACCCTGCGCATAGTGCCGCCTTAACACGTCTTCTGAATCTATGTTCAGCAAGTAACACAAAAGTCCGGAATCATAAAAGTATATTTTAGGAGATTTTATCACCCTCTTGCCTAAATTCTTATAATAAGGTTTTAGTCTATAAATGATATAGCTTGCTTCTAAAAGGGATAACCAACTTTCTATTGTATTGTGAGAAACTCCCACGTCATTGGAAAGTGATGTTAAATTTAACAGTTGGCCAACTCTTCCGGCCAGTAACTGAAGAAACTTTTCAAATAAAGACAAATTACCAATATTTTTAAGCTGCCTGACATCTTTTTCTACGTAAGTATTGATATATTCAGGATAAAATTCTGAAAAGGTCATTTTAGTATCGTAAATTCTTGGGTAAAAACCGTGTAATATTTGGATGTTAATATTTTTGTGCTCGATTTTGCTTTGCTTTAACTCTTTATAGCTTAACGGCAGCAAGATATTGCTCGCCACTCTCCCGGCCAAACTTTGTGAAACCTTTTCTGACAGAAGAAGGCTTTCTGATCCGGTGACCACAAACTGTCCGGCTGTTTTTAAATCATCTACTTTCACCTGAATTTGAGAAAGCAATTGTGGTACTTTTTGTATTTCGTCTATTATTACTGGAGCATTTATAGCACTTATAAAAGATACTGGATCATCTGTTGCTAATCTTTTAGTTCCAATATCTTCCAAATTAAAGTATTTATAATTCGGCAATAGTGTCTTTGCCAAAGTTGTTTTGCCAGACTGCCGAGGACCGGTAATAGCAATTACGGGAAATTTTTTTAGCTGACCTTTAATCTTTTTTTCCAACTGACGCTTAATCATAAAGAAATCATAGCACTAAATATGTAAATTGTCAATTCAATTTACGATTTACATATTTACTTTACGTTAAAGGAGGTATATGCAACAATTTAACTGGCTCCCCCTACTGAACGCTTTTAGAACAAAAAGTATTCAATTTTGCATAAAAAGAACAGAGTCTAGTAGTTTCAAAATTAATAAATTCATTTTTTCCATGCCTCGATCTTATCTAAAACGGCCGCTTCGCGGCAGAGATCCACGGCTTTAGCCGTGGGTGAATG
>CAYNBK010000135.1:0-2669 GCA_964395485.1 uncultured Pseudomonadales bacterium | reverse complement strand
TATATACAGAAGTTATTGTAGCAAATAATTTAAAATGCTACAAGTTTAATAAACAGGCAAAGACAGAAACATAGTCGTGGCCCGAGACAGCGAGGCGCTATGCCCGGCTGGCGTAATCAGGGAAGGTAGTTTCCATCCCTTTTTCCAACTCCTTTATAGCCATATTTACTTTATCCTCATCTATTTTTGTTAAATTTATCCGGCTGTGTTTCTGCAGCTGTTTTTCGATTGTCAGGCATTTTTTCCTGTCGCCCAGAAGTGTGTCTTTATGTTTGGGGTATCTTTTTACCAGATCGTCAAAACGCTGATTTACGCCAAGTATTCCAAAAGGTCCCGCCCTCATATCAGAGTAGTAAACTATTTTTCTATCCCAAAAAGGCTTATCTACAAAATTATTTATATTGCTCAGGTGACTGCCGTGGCTTTTGGCGCAAAGCTCGATTATTTTATAGTCTATTCCCAGTTCTTTTAAAATAGCCAGCGTCGCCTTGTCGGCGTTCGGGCCGTATTTTTGCCGGTATTTGTCTTTGGTATTTTTATAGCTTTCTATTTTTCCCAGCTCTATTCGGTCAAAAAAGCCGGTATTTTCAACATCAAATTTTAATATATTTCCCATATCATGTAAAAGCAGGGTAGTCACAATTACTGTTTTGTTTAACTTTAGATTACTGCTGTCGCAGATTATTTTTCCCACCCCGGCCGTTTTCAGCATGTGCTTTTGCAGGTTTAAAGGGATAAAGTATTTTTTATAAATACGGAGAATATGCATATTGCTATTTTATTACCTGCTCCAAATTATTCCAATTGTATTATATTGTCATTGCGAGCTTTCTCTCGTCATTGCGAGGAGCGCCAGCGACGAAGCAATCCCATCCGGAACTTATCCCCACCGTCATTGCGTGCACAGGTTTTCGTCATTGCGAGGAGCACCAGCGACGAAGCAATCTCTTCCACTCCCGCCCCAGCCCGTTTCCCAAAGGATCTTCCCCGGTATTTATCGGGGTGTGTCCTTATGGCTTTTCCGGGCAATTTTTGGCCTTTACATAGCCAGCCGCCTCAGCTTCCTCGGCAGTGCAAAACCATGCCTCGCCGATGTCTTTTTCCACGATAGTAAACTCATACTGCGGACAGCCGGGGGAATAGTAAATTTTACTGTCAGTGGACTTATCAATATTTCCTTTGATTGTGCAGTTGGGGTTATCTGGTGTTTTGCCGTAGCACTCCGGCCCGAAAATGCCTATCCGCTCTTTTTTGGCCTTATTAGCAGCTGTTTGTAATTCATCTTTTTTACTGCTTGTGTCGCTGTGGTATCTGCCCCAGCCGGCAGAGAGTATTTCCAAATTTACCAGTTTATTGTCAAGATACACCAGCGCCAGCGGCCGGTTTTGCTGGCCTACGGCCGTTTCTTCGATTCTCACATTCTGGCCTTCGATCAGGTTTTTCAGGAAGGCAGTCGACTCTTCGTATCCGCATCCGCCCTTGTCCGGCGCGTCTACCTGCCTTAGTCTTATTCTTTGACCGTTTTTTATCTCAAAAGTATCCCCGTCTATCACCTTTACCACGGTTTCACCTTCAGGTTTTTTATCCTTGGAAATAAAATACGCGTTCAAAAGAAGAGAGGGGATAAACAGCACCATTACTATCACCGGTATCACTTGGCTCCAGTTCGGCCGTTTTGTCTTCATAATTCCATTATATCAAATTAAATTATCATACTTCAAGCTTATAGTCTTGCGTATTTTCCAAGTAGGCCTGGCGATATGATTACAGGTCTGGTAGATGCAGCATGTAATTATATTAGGAAAATTTTGATCAAATACGTCAAAGCAGACAATAGGAAAGCTATCGGGGTTCAAACTAGCGGGAAAATTATTTTTACAAAATCCTAATAAAGTTGGGGAAAAACTGACTCTCCTTAAGTAAAAAGTTACAAAAACAAAATAAAAAGTCCGGCGGTAACACCGGCTATTCCCAGCAATTTCTTTGCAGACAAATCATCTTTAAATAAAAAAGCCGAGACCAAAGTTAAAAGCGAAATTGAGGCGGCGTTAGCCGCATTAACATAGCCAACATTCGGCGACAAATTTATAGCCACTTGCATAAAATAGCAAAAGCCTGTGCCAAAGATTCCGATAAAAAACAGAGTGATTATTTGTGCTTTATTAGTATTTAATACTTTTATCTTTTTTATTTTTATTTCCCCGAGGATAATAAAGCTTACGATTATCATTGAATAAATAAGCCTTGTTAATATGGGTACTCCGACATTGAACAGGTATTTTGTGCTTAAAGCCAGCATGCCCCAGCAAAAAAAAGCGCCAAGTGCATAAGGGAGCCACAATCTATTTGATTTTAATTTATTCTTATTTTTATCAACCATAATTAAGGCGGAAAAAGCAATTATTAATATTATGGCGATAATAGACTTAAATGTTAGTGGCGCGTTAAAAAGAAAAACCGAAGCGATAGCGGTAAAAACAACATAGCTTTTTGAAATAATCAAGCTGTATCCGGGGTTGGGGGAAAGTTCAATTCCTTTTAATGAAAAGACATTGCCGAGGTAGCTGAAAAATATTCCCTGGAAAATAATTAGCAAGTATTCAAATGGTTTTAGCGCAAAACGAACATTGCCGTTAATGCTCAAAAAAATATATACAAATACAGGTATT
>CAYNBK010000134.1:0-2677 GCA_964395485.1 uncultured Pseudomonadales bacterium | reverse complement strand
CTGGGTTTGAAAAAAGGTTAAAGTGCCACGGCTTTAGCCGTGGGTATCTACATATGGCTTTGGTATTGTAGGGATCAAAAATACTTTTTCTTCGACCGGTGCGATTGGTTATTTTGCCCGCCGGATTGCAAATAAAGGTTATATAGGTTTTGTTTTTCCCGGCTCTCCAGAGGCGGTTTGTCATTTTGGCTCATTTGAGTCCATGTATGGTACCAACCCGATTGCCATCGGCTTTCCCACCACTAAAGAACCAGTAGTGTTTGATATGGCTACTTCAGCCATGGCCTGGTTTGGCTTAGTCGAGGCTAAGACCGCTGGCAAATCTATTCCTTTGGATGTAGCTTATGATAAAAATGGCAAGCCGACTGATAATCCAGCTAAAGCCATGGAAGGAGCCATCCGTCCGTTTGATCGGAGTTATAAAGGGGCGGGACTATCAATGATGGTAGAAATACTTTGCGGGCCCTTAGTAAAATCAGCCTTTGTTGGTTTAAATAAGCAAGAGGGTTGGGGAAACCTGATTTTTGCTATTGATCCTGGCTTGTTGACTACCAAAGCCGCTTTTAAAAAAGAAATGGATCAGTTGGTTCAAAAAGTGAAAAAAGCCAAAAAACTACCAGGAGTAAAAGAAATTTATCTTCCGGGTGAAAAAGGCGATAAGTTGACTGCAAAAGCACTAAAAAACGGAATGATTGAGATTGAAAAAAATCTTTATGAAGAGTTGAAAAAAGCAGCCAGTTAGGCTTTTTTGGCAAGTTTCCATAGCACTTCAAAAACTGCTTTTTGCTGGTCAGCCACTTGCTGGTTGTAGATTTCTACGCCAAAAACCTGCTTTTTATCCCATTGGACTATGGCATATATATTGTTATAAATAAAACTTTCCTGGGTAATGGGCAGTATTTTCGGATCTATTACCCGCGCTTGCCAGATGCCAGAAGGTATTTTGGGATATTTTTCTTTGGTAGTCTGGTCAACGTTGTCTTTCATTTCATAAGTCCCTGGATTGGCGATTATTTTGGTGACTATCTTTTGCCGAACCGACTGATTCCACCAGCGGACGATAAAAAGTTTGCCCAAAGGTTCGCTTAGGGTGCGGTAGCCAAAACTACAGACTTCTGTTTTGGTTTTAAGTGAATTCCACACGAGCTGTTTGACTTCTTCTTTGCCAGTATATTGGATTACTTTGATTTGGTTATCTTGGTTTTTAACAAGGTTTTGTAGAGTGGGTGCCAGTTTTTGGAAGTTTGCTTGAATATTTTTAGCCTTATCTTCGATTTTTTTTACCTTAGTACTTAGGAAATCAACCGACACTGCTTCATATTTAGTAGTATGTCGCAGGGCATTTTTCAGCAAAAAACCTTTTTTAGCCAAAGACTCGCAATAACGGTAGGCGCTGGTGCGGTTAATACCAGTGTTTTTGGCTACCTGCAAAACTGTCGTCAAGCTGTTCGTTAAAATGAACAGATAGATTTTACTTTCTTCATCAGATAACCCAAGTTGTCTTAAAAGATTAATAACTTCATTCATATATTTTTGTTCACAACCTGGACAACAATTATACATTATTTAACCTATAGTGTAAAGTACGACGAAAATAATTATTTTAAATATGTCAACACAAGAAAGGGTAAAAAACTATCCCATTATTGAAGGTCATCCTGGAAGAAGAATGATAATTGACTTTGGCTGGCCACATTATCCAGACAGACGTTATTGCGTACGAGCTATGGAGGAGTTAGTGGGTGCAAACTCCGAAACGCTTTTAGCCCATCTTTGCGGGACAGATGTGCTTTGTTTTACTGATAGAGGCAATACTCATAACATTGTAGGTAAAAAACTAAGGTTACCACTTTTGGGTGAAAATATTTATCCCAAATTTCCCGATCATGCGTATTTTTTTCAATACTACCAATCAGATAGAATAGTTTTTAGTCTATTTACTAGGTCATATCGTTCAAGAAAAACACTACCTTTATTACATTTTTGTGTTAGTTCAGGAGAATCCACTGCAGTTGCTGCTCTGAAAGATATTTCTAAAATACCGGTGCAAGCTTATTTGGAGCACAAAAGGGCAGAACGGGAAGATGACCCAAACAATCCTTTTAATGTAAATCCGGAGTTTGTTATTCGCCGGATAAAGGAAGACGCTTTTGCCTTATTTCGTCGGGGAATTATGTGTGGTTATGCTATACATGAACTATTGGCTCGGGGAGAAGAAGCAAGCATACATATGGAATTAAAAGAAGTTTTAAGAAAAATAAAAAGAGAACATGGTTACAGATATCTTGTTTACTATAATATTGAGCCAAATCCAGAGCAGTTTCTTAACTTTTACGCTGTTCTTCAATTTGCCGAACAAGAACTAGTTAGCAGTTAGACCTGCTGATTTTAAATTTTGAAGTTGAGTAAATAATTTATGATAGACAAAGAAAAATATTTATCGCCACAAACTTTAACTGATACAGATATATACCATTTTATGGCATATAGGGATTATCCTAAGCTGTTACTTAGTTGTGTTCAAGCATCATCAATTTTATGTTTTCCCAGAGACAATAATGGCCAAATAGTGAATCTAGTAGTGCCTAGAGAGTCGGGTAAATTAACTACTGAATGGTGTGATGTATAGTAAGCGCAAATCAAATTTACCACTTTTTGAAAATAATTTGATTTTCGC
>CAYNBK010000133.1:1751-2695 GCA_964395485.1 uncultured Pseudomonadales bacterium | reverse complement strand
CTAAAATTGTCGGCAATTTTTTACTGAATAAGGATAGGAGTATTTTGTATCGTCTGGCAAGATCGAAAAACATATGGAAAAGGCGGATCGCCGTTTTAGCCACTTTTGCTTTTATTCGAGCAGGTGAATTTGAAGACATAGTGAATATTGCCACGATGCTTTTACAGGATGGGCATGATCTTATACATAAAGCGGTGGGTTGGATGCTGAGGGAGATGGGCAAGAAAAAGGCAGTAGAGCTAGAGAAATTTTTGGATAAATATACTCCGATAATGCCCCGAACCATGCTCAGGTACTCAATTGAAAAACTGCCGGAGAAAAAAAGAAAATATTATCTAACTCTTGGTAGGTAAAAATAAAGTAGCAAACAATGAACAAACAAAATAAAGAATGCATTTTTTATATTGTCCGCCATGGGGAAACAGAGTGGAATAAGAAACACATATTGCAAGGACAAAAAGACTCTCTCCTTACCTTTGAGGGAATCAATCAAGCTAAAAAAATAGCCATAATGTTTAAAAAAATCAAGTTTGATCAGATTTTTTCTTCTGATTTGATAAGATGTAGGTGGACAGCAGAAATTATTGCCCTGGAACACAAAATAATCGTAAAAACCAATAAACTCCTTAGAGAGTTGCGTTTCGGACGCTTTGAGGGCAAAAAATATCAAGAATTTAGAGATGAACTAAAAGAACAGATAGAACTGCGAGAAAAACTCTCCAAAAACGAGCGATTTTGTTTTCGCCTGGCCGATAGCGTTGAGACTGAAGAAGAGGCCATGGGCAGTTTTATTACTTTTTTGAGAGAATTAGCCCTGGTCTATCCAAGTAAAAAAATACGAGAGGAGGGGGAAAAACTAGTGCTTCTGCTCGTGGGCGCAATTGTTTTTTCTTTCTTGATAGGTATAATAGCAAATATCATAGTAAATTACTTTCTTAATTTAT
>CAYNBK010000133.1:0-1741 GCA_964395485.1 uncultured Pseudomonadales bacterium | reverse complement strand
TATTGTGCGCAGTTTTCTGATTCATCTTGGCTTTGCTGATTATGAAGAGTTACCACCGGGGTCAATTGATAATACTGGCTATGTAGTAGTAGGCTCTAATGGCGTTGAGTTTAAAATAATTGAAACCCATGGGGTAAATAAAACTAAAACAAACTAGCTATGAGAAAAATTAAATAGTAAAAATATCGAAACAACTCGTATATAAGCAGGTTCCCCATAAAGCCTTAGCGAAGGCTGGAAATTTAAAAAATAGCGATATTGAGACAGTGAATGATGTCTGGTTGGAACCAGGTAAAGGTTTTGATCCGCACACCCACAGCGACTATGAGGAGTTTATTAATGAATCCAGTTTTTTCCAAAAAAGGCACTTTATTTTTTTCGACTATGCTTGTACAGCTGTAAATACAAAGGTAACTTTGGAAAAAAGAGAGGCCTCAAATTTTGTGTGGATAAAACCGGAAAAAGCGCTAAAACTGTCACTGGAAAAATATACGGGGAAACTATAAAAAAACATTTGTTATAGGAATATTATTCAGCTTTGTTGTTTTTTATTACTTCTTTTAGTTTTGATAATTGCAGGGTAACAGTTACAGCCAGTATGGTAATAATTACCGCGTAAATCAGCAGGGAAATAATACCTGAGTCCTCGCCAATAACCGGCTTTAAATAAACATCTACCACTTCTTTTATAACATTGTTCCAGGCCAGTGCTGCTACCAAGCCAAAGGCATTGGTAGAAAGTTTGAGCATTTGTTCTACCACTGCCAGCTGATAGTCTTTAGCGGCCTTGCTCAGCTTGTTAACATTGGATTTTATTTTTTCTGCTGTCATATACCCCTTTTAATTTTGCGGAAAAAATGAGACAATAAACTGATATGTTTCACCCTAAGTATAGCATCAGCAATCAAATTTTAAAACATATTTCAACGATAGAAGCCGCGCGGGAAATGATCGATAATGCCCCTTTAATACCAGCCTGGGAAAAACGTTTTGCCCAGGATGCAGTGGTACGGACGGTTCACTTTGGTACTCACCTTGAGGGAAATCCACTGGAGTTTGAAGAGGTAAGAAGGGTAATTGAGGGAAAAGAGGTTTTAGCCAAGGAGCGGGATATTCAGGAAATAATAAACTACCGACGGGTTGTGGATTTTATAAACGAAGAAGCAGTGAAACTGCTGAAAAATTCAGAGGACGATGTTAACAACAAGCCAGTGTATAGCTTAAACCAGCTTAGTACTATTCACCGTTTTACCGTAGAAAGAATTCTTGATGCACTAAGCGCCGGCCAACTGCGTAAAAGCCGGGTAGTGATAAAAAGTTCACGCACAGGAGAAGTTACTTTTCGGCCGCCGCCGCCGATAGAAATACCTTTTCAGCTGGAAGAGTTTTTTCAATGGTTAAATTCTGACGAGGGAGGACAGGTACACTCCGTACTGCGTTCAGGGATTGCCCATTATGAGCTCGTTAGGATTCATCCCTTTGTAGACGGCAACGGCCGGGTAGCAAGAGCCTACTCTACTTTTATATTGTATTGTGAAGGGTATGATATCAACCGCTTTTTTTCCCTGGAAGAACACTTTGATAAAGAGGCAAATTCTTATTATGGTTTTTTACAAAAAACTTCAAGCGGAGACGGGAACTTTACCGATTGGTTAGAATATTTTACCCAAAGTTTGGCGATCGAGTTTACCAGGGTGAAAAACAAGATTTTAGAATTGTCTTCGGATTATGAATTTAAAAA
>CAYNBK010000132.1:0-2727 GCA_964395485.1 uncultured Pseudomonadales bacterium | reverse complement strand
GCGAAAATCAAATTATTTTCAAAAAGTGGTAAATTTGATTTGCGCTTACTATAATAGTGAAAGTGTTTTCAGTAAATAATAGTTTTCTGAGGTAAAAAAGGTTTGCGTAATTTTTATACAGTTTTTACTATTTTGACTTTTTCTACTAAAGCGTCGGTAATAAGCCTGGACTGCCAGGAAAAGGCTTTTGCCGCATCTTCCGGCTGGGCCATCAGGGCTACCTCCTGGGCAATAAGGCGGATCAGATAAAAAGAGGCCAGTTCTTCGTTTTTAGCTGTTTTTGCAAAAAGAGGATGGTCGCGATTAATAAAAACAATCCCTCCCTCGACAAAACTTTCCACTTCGTCTTTGCCCAAATGTGCCAAAGAGCAAACAATGCTGGTCCCGCCGATTCTGATCCTTTTTACCAAGCGCTTAGAATCTTTGAGTACGGTTTTCACCCGCCTGGCGGTTTCCTTGGACAGTTGGCGGGAAATTTTTCCAGCTAGTTTTTCCACCTTAGCATTGGCTTCCTTTTTTTTGGCCATTTTCTGGCTAAAAACACCGGCGCCAACGGCTCTGGCCATATCTTTAACTCCGGTAGTTTGCACTGAAAACATTGGTAAATCATGCTTTAAAAAAATGTCGCTGTTTTTCTTTAATGCCTGGCGTACTTTAAGCAAAGCGTCAGAGAGAGCGCGGTCGGCCTTAAGGTCAAATCTTTTTTCCTTCAGTCTCGTCAAATCGCGCGAGATTTCAGTGATTTTCTTCTTTACTGCCTTTTCAAACTCAAGATACTCTGCCGTATCTTTGATAAATGCATCCCTGGCGGCGGTTAAAGGCAGAAAATCCGCCCTTATTTCACCGGTAATCCGTCTGGTACTATGACGGTGTTTTTTTTCCAGGCCAAAAAAACTGCGGCTGACGCTAATACCCCTAACAACAACGGCAACGCCTTCTAACTCCCTGGGTAATCCCAAAGAGGAAAGGATCACTTCGCCGTAAACCGTTCCGAAAGAAGTGTTTTTCTTAATCCGAAAGCGGCGGCCGGGAATAAATTTTGGAGAAAGTTTAATCCCATTAAGGTAAACGCTGAAATTTTTCTCCGCTAAAGGCAGTTGGGATCGGAGCTTTCTTTCCAATTCATCAAACCCTATATCCCTTCTCAATTGAAAAAGGGTTACTTTAGTCCCGCTTCTTTTATATTGACCGCGGTGCTCAATAATCGGCACCTGCCAATCTTGACTCTCTTCAAAGTCTTTTTTATCAAAAATAACCGTGCCGCTAAAGCCGTTTTTCTTGGTAAAAAGCTCAAAACGGCCGCAAAGGGCTAGGACGGCAAACTTGCCGATACCGAACTCGCCGATCATCCTCCGCTTGTATTTAGGCGTAAACTGCTGCTCTTTTTTAAAAGTGGAGCCAATGGTAAAATACTGCTTTAATCCCTCCCTATCCATGCCCATGCCGTTATCTTCTACAATCATATCATTCCCCAAAAGCTGAATTTTTACAAAAGAGGCGTCGGCGTCATAAGCATTGGCTACCAGCTCCCGCACCAAATCTAAGCTTTCGGCATACATGCGCTCGCCGATAGTGGTAAGGTGGCTTTTGTCAAAGCGAATGGAAATATAGTCCCTGTCCATAGCCTATATTTTACCATTTTTAAATAGATCGTTGTCATCCTGAATCCCGATCACATCGGGGTGAAGGGTCCAAAATCTGAAGGATTCGGAAAACATGAAGTTTTTACGCTTTGCTGGATTCCTCTCTGCCCAAGGAAGATCGGAATGACAAAAAAAGACTCAAATGAAGTTGGTTTGTCTATAGGTACAAAAAGAGAAAAATTACTGAAAAACAACTGACGGTAGCCATGTAAATTTAAACAATTTTTTGTGTTTTTTGGTGTTTATGCTTTCAAAAGATATTTGGCAAGGCTAAATTTCTTTTTTTAGCTTGCTTAATAAAAAGAGCGCTTTGTCTAAATCCCGGTAGTGGATCATGAGATAATCAACGGTGGGTGTAGGCGCCCTGAATATACATGCCGATTTCATTTTTCACCAAAACCCTAACAATCGGTTCGTAGTAACCGGTTGGGTTTTCTTCGATCACCCGGCAGCTAATGATAGCCATATTTTATAAAAGACCTTTTACGTCAAATTTATCCGCGATTAAATGCCAGGTATCCTGCCCAATCATCAGGCTTATTTCATTCAAATCTTTAATGATTTCAATATATTCATCTTCCGGCGGCCTTATAATTTCAATAAGCTTCAAGTATTCGCCTTTGTCCATCTTTACCATCACGTATTATTTTCTGTCGGAAATAAAACTAGTTCCTCGAATGGCTTTTCTGATTAAATTTTGGTCGTACTTACCCATTTTTACTCCTTATTATATTTTACTCTGCCAGTTGTTTTAGTTTAGTGTAAGTTTCTTTTTCTACTGTCAAATAACCTGTTTTTATTATGGATTTTGCCCGCCGGTAGCTGGCATCCCCCGGTACTAAAACCTGCTTGACGCCCGGAGCCGGTTTTTGGCTTCTAATACTGTCACACATCCTGCTTGTTGACTTTTTAAACTTATTTATATCGGTAAAATGAGCGATATCAATCGCCATAAACCAGCCGCCATATTCTTCGGGTAAATAGTTAGCTGATTTTTCCACATCTCCCATTTTGCAACGAATTAAAGCACCGGTAATTACTTCGAAAAAAAATAAAATATTATAGCCTTTATGCCCTCCGCCCA
>CAYNBK010000131.1:0-2750 GCA_964395485.1 uncultured Pseudomonadales bacterium | reverse complement strand
GCGAAAATCAAATTATTTTCAAAAAGTGGTAAATTTGATTTGCGCTTACTATACCATATATGAGGATTAAAAGGATAAGTGCTTTAGTTTTACTTTCCGGTGGTTTGGACTCCATGCTGGCCGTGAAGATCCTGCAAGGGCAGGGGATAAAAGTGACGGGTTTAGTTTTCAAGTCGGCTTTTTTTGATGAAAAAAAGGCCGTCAGAGCGGCCAGGGAGCTTAAAATACCGCTCAAGATAGTAGATATAAGCAGAGAGCATTTAGAAATGGTGAAAAAGCCCCTGCATGGTTATGGCCGGGCCGTAAACCCCTGCCTGGACTGTCATGCCTTGATGTTGAAAAAAGCAGGACGGATAGGTGGTATTAAACATACAGCAGATAGCACCTCGGAGGTGTGCGGATGCACTCCTCCGAGTGTGAAGCAAGCGGGAAAGAATATAGCTGGTAATGCCGGCAATAGTGTTTTTGACTTTATTGCCACCGGCGAGGTTTTGGGGGAGCGTCCTTTTTCCCAGACCAAAAAAGCAATGGAAAAAATCCAAGAACTTTCCGGTCTGGGGGACTTATTGCTTCGGCCCTTATCTTCCCGTTTACTGCCGGCGAGTTTGCCGGAAAAAAAAGGCTGGCTTGATAGAAAAAAACTAGGAAATATCCAGGGCCGAAGCCGGACAAAACAATTGGAAATGGCAAAAAAATATGGTTTAAAGCGGATTCCCCAGCCATCCGGGGGTTGTATGCTGGCGGAAAGGGGATACAGCAAAAAACTGCTTCAGCTTTTTCAGCGTATTCCGGCTTGCACGCCGGCCGATGTTGGGCTGTTGCGCATGGGAAGGGCGTTTTATTTACCCAAAAAAGGCACAGAGTTGACGCGAACAATGATAGTTTTTGGAAGGGATGAAAAAGAAAATCAATCCCTGGTAAAAGCCGCTAAAAAAGGCGATATTCTCCTTGTTCCTAAAAACTTTGCCGGCCCCAGCGCGCTTCTTAGGACAAAATCCGCCAAGAAATTTCCCGATCGCGATCTTGGCAAAGCCAAGCCAAGTCTTGTAAAATTTGCCAAAAACAATATTCTTAAATATACCCCCATGTCAAAACGTCCCCAAGCCGCCAAATTTTCCATATCCAAGCCTTTCTAGTATTTTTGAGGTTTACCATTTTATAAGCACCATATGTTTTTTTAATATTTTCAAGGTTTTCAAAAATTATAAGATTATTAAGTTTTTAAGGTTTTTAAAGATGCTTCGATACTTCTCGAGAAACCCAGCAATAACTTGTTGAAAAGCATATGACGATCGTCAGTTGATTTTCAACAGTTTTTAAGCTATAGTAAAAAAATAATGGCGAAAAAATATAAGCTTTACGAGCGCTTTTTATTGGTTGCGGCCTTAGCCCTAGATGAGTTTGCTGAGATTTATGTCCATGGAATTCGGGCTCATAAAAGATCTTATTGGAATAGTTGGCTGCCCCAGCACATAAATAGTAAAAACAGCGCTCATAATGCACTTCAAAACCTTTATCGAGCCGGGTATCTGGAGAAAATAATTAAGAAAGGAAAACCGCACCTTAGAATAACGCCCAAGGGTGAGGTTAAGCTGAAAAGAGATTTTAATATCCTGCATTGGCAGAAACATAAATGGGATCAGTGCTGGCGTTTGGTTATTTTTGATATTCCTCAAAAAAAAAGGTATAAAAGAGATAAACTGAGGGAAAAACTAGTGGAGCTTGGTTTTGCCTGCTGGCAGAGGAGTATTTATCTGTCGCCGTATGATTTGAACGAAGATGTTTATGAGTTTTTAGAAAAACAACAGCTTTACGGCCAGGCTTTTGTGCTGACGGCCAGGCATGAACTTTTGGGCGAGGCAAAAGAACTGGCCGCAAAGATTTGGAACATTGACAAGCTAGAAGAAAAATACGACAGCCTTTATCAAGAGATAAAACAGGCCAGGACTAATGGTAAGCAGGAAGACATTAGGAAAATAAAAGACGACTTTATAAGCCTAATGCGTGAAGATCCCCATCTGCCCCTGGAACTTCTGCCGGAGGATTGGATTGGTTTAAAAGTGCAAAGGGTTATTGTAAAACTTTGATACTTATTTATACATATTGAGATTATTTAATATACAAGCTATTATTTGTCTTTTCCATATATTTGTTGAAAAATGTATGACGATCGTCAGTATATTTTCAACAATTTTTGTTTTTTTACCAAAGAAACAGTAGGCAAATAAAGAGTGATGCGTGAGATGCGGAAAAATGTTAAAATAACTAATAATTTGATGTTTAAAGCCCTTATAGTTCAAGGGATAGAACAGAGGTTTCCTAAACCTCCGATCCAGGTTCGAGTCCTGGTAAGGGCACAAAGTGGCCGCACCAGGCTCTCGAACCTGGAAGGCTGGGGTGTTTTTTGTGTTTTGATATTGATTGCTAGAAATTTATATTTGTTTGAAAATTGCCAATTGATAATTGAAAATTAAAATCGGGGTGTAGCGCAGTTGGCTAGCGCGCTGCGTTCGGGACGCAGAGGTCGGCGGTTCGAGTCCGCCCACCCCGACCATTCAAGACTTTCTGAAAATTTGGAAGCGATTGTTTGCTCGCTCCGCCCCGCAGGGGCGGGGCTACGCTCGCATTTTTCCTTATATTTCGGGATTAAATCAAACGGCGGGCGAAGCCCGAACTGGACTTTTCTGCCCAGCATTTGGCGGTTCGTTCCAATTTTTTCCGTCAATGATTTTATTTCGTAAAAATCATTG
>CAYNBK010000130.1:0-2771 GCA_964395485.1 uncultured Pseudomonadales bacterium | reverse complement strand
AACGCAAATACATTCGATACAGCATCTGGGCCCAATCGCAGGCTTCGGTACCACCCTGGCCGGCGTGCACTGATAAAATAGCGTCCTTTTTGTCATAGGGGCCGTCTAAATAGGTTTGCTGTTCCAATTTGTCAATTTTTCTTGTTAAAAAAACCATGTCTTTGACTAATTCCGCCTGTTCGTTTTCGTTTTCGGCAATATCTGTCAGTTCCTGCAGGTCGCTTATTTTATTCTGTAAAAAAGCCAGCTCGTCTATTTGCTCTTTGATCTCCGCCAGCTCCTGCATTTTTTCCTGAGCTTCTTGGTTTTGCCAAAAATCCGGCGCCAAACTTTCTTTTTCCAAGCGCTCGGCTGCTTGCTTTAGCTTTTCCGGCTGTAAAGAAAGCTTCAGGCTGTCCAGCTTATCTTTTAGTTCTTTGGCTTTTTTGCTTTGATCCTGCATATTTACTTTAAAATTTCGTCGCAAACAGTTTCCCGCAGTTCGTCTTTGAGCTCGTCGGTTTTTTGCTGTGGGAGCTTCTTCGCTTTATCCAGCTCGGTATTCAACCGATCATTTAGCTTGCGGCTGAACTCCTGTACTACCGGCAAAGAGCCAATAAATTTAATAGCACTTTGGCCTATTTGCTCCAGTCTTTTTTGATCTTTGGCACCAAAGACCCGTACATTTTTGGACAAACTTAAGGCAGGAAAGGATGTTTTTATAAAGCTCTGCACTAAGGCGGGCTGAAAATAATTTAAAAGCAAAAAGGCCAATCCGGTCAATATCGCAATTTTCAGGATAGTTTTTTTGATTTTCATCTCATAGATATATTAACACAAAAGGGATATGTGTCTTGATTTGCCAACTGGCGGACACCTCGGGAGGTGGAAATTATAATGATTGACTAATCTTATTAATCGCTTTCTTGATTAGCGATTCACTTCTTAAATACTCCCAAAAATTTAACGGTTTTACTTCTTTTTTGATCGCCCAGAGCGGGTGCTCGCCGGTAACATTAAACTTCATTTCTCTTCTTTTAACTTTTTTCCCACAAATTCCAAAATTTCTTTTGCCGACTTTAAGGCTACCATAGCCAAATTTTTATCCTCAAATCGGGCGTAATCCCAAATATCCGGATAGCGAGTGTCGGTGTAATACTCATTTAATCTTTTACCGGCCAAGGAAAGTTTTTCAAATCCAAAATCATGCTTCTGACAGGCTTTAAGCAATTGCTCCAGATTGTGGGTTCGCGCTAATTTTTCTTTTTTGATAAATAAAAAGGCTTTTAGTGACTTTTCGGCAATTTGCTGGCAAAGAAAACAGGTTCCGCCAAAATGACCGTCTTTAAAACTATCCACTGCCCAAAGATAATCATTGTTGGCTTTTTTGATCCAAATTTCAGCCAATTCGGCAAATCTATCTTTCATACAACACTTCTCCCTTTTCGACCTCTTCAATAAAAGGATCATTCCGTCTTAGCCAATCGTAATAAATCGAAGGGGAATAAACCTTAATATCCGGCTCAATCTGCCAATCGTAGCTAGAATCCCATAGAAGATCCCAAATCTTCTCCTTAACTTTCCAAGGTTTTTCAGTCTCTTTAAGCACGCAAAGGTCGATGTCAGAATCGGGGCGGATTTTTCCAGCGGTAACGGAACCAAAAAGAATTATTCTGTCCGGGTCAAGTTTCTTTAATAACTCAACCAAATAATTTATTTTCTCCCGGTAAAGAATTGGCAGTTTTTGATTTTTATTCATTTTATTCCGAAGTTATTTTACCACACCTGAAAACCAATTAACCACCTTTTTCGTTAAACTCTCTGTTTTAAGATACTCCCAAAAATTTAACGGTTTTACTTCTTTTTTGATCGCCCAGAGCGGGTGCTCGCCGGTAACATTAAGCTCTTTGCCGTTTTTAAACTTGATTTTGTAATAGGCGCTGCGGGTAACCTCGTAGATTTTCTCGACAAGGCTGGTGCTCCGGCTGGCGGGAACAGGATCCATTGATTCGACTTTGTCTCCAACTTTTAAATCCTTGATTAAGGTTTCGCCGGAGGGGGTGGAGATGGGTGTATCGGGAGTGAAACAACCGCCAGGAGCGCCACAGGAACATTCACCCGTGCAATTATTACATGATTCACCCGCACACCATTCTCCGTTTTCATCACAAATGTCTCTAAATACTAAAAAAACTTGGCCGTTTGGACAGCAATCGGGAGTTTGAGGCGTGCATACATACCATTGACAATCTAAGGGACCACACTGTTAATCGCAAGCAGCAAAAACCTTTAAGGGAATAAACAATAAAAGCAATAAAATTAATAAAACAAATTTATAGGAACACATCCTTTTTTTGTCTCTTAATAGATTAATACTAGTTTTGCTACAGTTTTATTATCGCTATCTGTAAACTGACCAACATTTACTTGGCTGGCCACGGAAAGCTGGCTAAAGCCCTTACTACCATTATTAATAACAGGCTTACCAGCTACAGCGCCTTTATAGTTTGCATAACGAGTCTCCTCGTTAACAAATATCTTTTTTTCTTTCTCAAAGCTTTCAATAACAAAATAAGCCTCACTATAAGAAATAAATATAACTTCTCCCACTAGATTTAAAGTAGTCGAATTATTATCCTGTGTAACCATATAAAGATAGGGTTCATTTTTATCCTGAGGGGCTAGGGGTCTCTGACTCTCAACAATATCATTATTTCTGGTGGTATTTTTTTGAACACTATTTATTAAATATAGAAAATAAGCCAGTTCAACAGCAAGAATTAACAGAAAAA
>CAYNBK010000129.1:0-2791 GCA_964395485.1 uncultured Pseudomonadales bacterium | reverse complement strand
AAACGCTCAATTTGCAAAAACAAATCCGGGGTGCTGCGATATTTTACATAAAGATCAAGGGGCCCCTCATCGCCGGTGCCGTCTTCAGGCACCAGCTTGGCAGAACCACCGGAAAAAGCTATCAAATAATTATCATCGGCCAAATTCCACGGAGTATCCATCGTGTCCCGCATAATACTGCCGCCGGCGCCCAGATTCCAACCCAAACCAGCTTCCGAAGCCTGCTTCTGGTAAGGATGGTCAGCGTCATTGCGCCACTTGGTTTCGGTGCCCACCCACATATCATCCACATTACTGCTGGAATAAGACAAACTTAAACTGGGAGCTACTCCACTGGGGCCAGGAGGCAAAGCAATCGGGTAAGATACACTGGCGGCGCCATTAAAAGTATCAGAACCAAAACCGCTGATCGAAGGTAAATTGAGACTTTCGGTAGCCACTTCTTCCCCGCCGCTTTCCACTGAACCGCCTTTATCCCCTTCTGCCCGGTTTTCGTTTAGACTTAGATCTTCCACCAAGCCCTCGTAGTCAGCGCCGGTCACATAACTGTCTTTATTATAGTCATAAGCCAAATCCTGCTTGATCAGGGCCTGATAAAAACCATTAACAGAGTTTTTCTTCAAGCCGGCCCGGCGCAGTAAACCCTGCAGTTGGCTGTTGGCCTTACGGCCCAGCAAGGAAACAAAATACTGCTGGGCAGGACGGATCTGGGAACGGCGGAAATAAAAATAAACCACACCGGCGAATACCAGCACTGAACAAAATAATAAGGCTATTTTGATAATTGTGTTTTTCATATCTTAGGGCTTAATAATAATTTCTTTATCTTTAATATCGCTATATTTGAACTGGCGGACTAAAGGATTAAGGTCTGTACTGCTGACGATGCTGACAGTCAACTGGGCATCATCAGCCAAAGGATAAAAAGCGTCTAATCTGGAATTGCGCAAGTTGCTCAAATCGACTGCCCAAGTACCTTGATCGCCCGCAAGAACCATCAAGGAAGACGAATTATTTTGATCACCCTCCTGTTTTGCCTGAAAAAGAAGTAAGGCCGGAGCCTGCATATTTTCCAGCCGGCCATAACTTAAAACAGGCTCATTTTGACCAGGATTTAAAGCCGGACCGGTTTGATAAGCCAGGGTCTTACCTTTAATCGAAAAATCTTTTTCACTAAAATAATAAGAATTGGAGCCGGCCTGGCTTTCGGCTGTCAGTCCGTACCAATCCTCACCCGAATCTGGCTGACACTGCCAATTGGTACAAAACATCAGTTTGTAAGCCCTATTTGGCTCTAAATTATCAATCACAAAAGAGTGTAATTTGTCCTGATAATCCGCTGACCGCCGGTCGCTATACTTTTGCCAGCTGTCACCATCGGACTGAAGGTAAATTGAAGCGTGACCTTTTTGGCCGGTAAACAGAGCCAGAGCCAGCTGACCGCCGGTGATATTGCCGGAATATAATGCCAACGGCTTCCCGGAAGAAACCGGCTTGACAACAGTTTCTGCCGGATACTGACTGGCTTTATGGAGGAAAAGCTGGGAAAGCGAGCTAACCATAATAAATAAAGATAGAATAATGCCAAAAATGATAAGTCCATACCAAAAATAAATATTATCCCGCAAATTAGGAAGTTTTATTTTCATGTTAATTAATATCATAGATTGGTCCAGCTTTGCTTGTCAACTAGGAATTGGGGCTTGATAAGGCCGGATTTTTGTGCTTTAATAATAAGAAAGTCCAAAGACAGCATGCAGACAAACAAGACACAAGACATGCCGAGGAGAAAGATAACTAGCTAGATATTTAGCAGTAATAAAGGCTCTCCTTGGGAGAGCGTTTTTTATATAAAGCCCATAAATTAACAAAGGTATCTTTTTTTATCATGCCATCACAAAAAAATATCAATAAAGTAACAGAATTAAAAGAAAAATTTGCCAGGGCGCGGGCTATAGCCTTTACTGACTACCGCGGTCTTTCGGTGGCTCAAGTCCAAAACTTAAAAATAAAGCTCAGGGAATTTGACGCAGAACTGACAGTAGCAAAAAACAGCCTGACTGGCATTGCTTTAAAAAAGGCAAACTATAAAGATGGCGATGAACTAAAGGCGACCATGTCCGGACCGACGGCCACCCTCTTTTGCTTTGGCGATGAAGTGGGACCGATCAAGGCCGTTTTTGACTATTCCAAAGAAAATGCTCTCTCTGCCGGCAAGGAAGAACTACCGAAATTTAAGGCAGGTTTCCTTGGTAAAGATTTCTTAAACTCTGGCAAACTTAAAGAACTGGCCCAACTGCCTGGCAAAAATGAACTGCAGGCCAAACTGGTGGCCACCATAAACGGACCAATATACGGAATAGTAAATGTCATGGCCGGCAATTTAAGAAAACTTGTTTATGTATTAAAGGCAGTGAAAAAAGCCAAAGAATAATTAATTTTCAATAAATTATCAATTATCTAATTCACAATATAAAAATAGGAGGTGAAAAAAATGAACGACGACAATAAAAAACCTGAAGAGATAAAAGAAGAAAAGAAAGAAGAAGTTAAAAAACCAGAGACGGTAAAGACCGATGAAAAACCTGCAGTACAAAATAAAACTGAAGGGACTAAGAAGGCTGAAAAAACCCAGGTAAAAGTTTCTGCCAAGCTGGCAAAAATTATTGAAGAAGTGGAAAAACTGACCGTTTTGGAACTGGCCGACCTGGTAAAAGCGCTGGAAAACAAATTCGGCGTATCGGCCTCTGCTCCAACAGCAGCCCCAGCCGCCGCCCCAGCCGCGGGAGGA
>CAYNBK010000128.1:0-2845 GCA_964395485.1 uncultured Pseudomonadales bacterium | reverse complement strand
TGATGAAAAGTTAATACAAATCTGGGATTTATCTTTCTAATTTCTGATAAATCGGCCGGCGGCGATAAAACTGCCAATAAGGCCGATAAGAACACCACCCAAAATCTGTCCCGCGAGAAATTTTAATAAAAAGTCTAAGGGCAGAGGAATAATGCTGATATCCTGAAGCCAATAAATAAGAGCAGGTGTCGCGTACAAAACCAAACTATAGGCGGCAATAAAAGCCAAAAGTCCACCAAGCAAGCCATAAATAACGCCCTCCATTAAAAATGGCCGGCGGATAAAACCCCTGCTGGCGCCAATAAGCCTTAGTACATCAAGCTCGTTTTTGCGCGAAACAATTTTCATATTGATAATGATAAAAATAATCAGCACCGACTGCAAACCCAAAAAAGAAAGCACAGCCATACCAAGGTAGCGGATATTATTTATCCAGTTCGTCAGGTTATTGACAATATCTTCGAAGAAAACCACATCGGTTACACCATCCTGTCCGGCCAAAATATCTTTAAGCGATGCTAAATCTTCTATTTTATTGGCGGAAATTTCTATGGAGGGAGGAAGGATTTTGTAATCTACCAGCTCCAAAAGCAGTGGATTTTCCTTGTTTCTTTCTTTGTATATGGCCTCCGCCTCTTTGGTTGAAACATACTTAAAAGATGCCAAGTGTCCGGTTTCCTGCAGTTTGCTCTGAATTTGGCTTATTTGTTCATCCGGCAAATCTTTGCCCTTGCTGAAAAATGCAATCACCTGGGGAGCAGACTCAAAATATTCAAGCACTTTTACTGCACCGTAGGATAAAAACACAAATACCGAACTGGCAAAAAAAGTAAGGAATATCACCATAACGGCGGCTAATGCCTGGTAGGGCGTACGCCTTATTTGTTTTAAGCTGTCTGTCAGGGTGTCAAACATACTTACCTTTCTTTTTGTCTGAAACTATTTTACCCTTTTCCAGCTTGATAACCCGTTTTTGCAAAGAATCAACAATATCGGTATTGTGCGAAGCCATAATCACCGTAGTTCCTTTTTTATTGATCTTGCCAAGCAATGCTACGATCTGCCAAGCATTTTTCGGGTCCAAGTTTCCGGTGGGCTCATCGGCAAAAAGAATGCCGGGATGGTTGCTGATCGCCCGGGCTATAACCAGGCGCTGAAGCTCCCCGCCGGATAGCTGAACCGGAAAAAAGTCTTTTTTATCCCACAAGTCGACCAGCTCCAGGGACTCTTTGGCGTCTTTTTCCCGCTGGCTTTTATCTTTGTTGATAATACTGCCCACCACAAGTACATTTTCCCAAACAGTTCTATCCATAAGTATTTTAAAATCCTGAAAAGAAATGCCGATTTTACGCCGGTGCAAGTGGACTTTGGATTTTTTTATTTTGCTCAGATCCTGACCATCTAACTCTATCTGTCCCTCGGTAGGAATTAAATCTAATAAAAGCAGTCTGAGAATGGTGGTTTTACCGGCACCGGACGGTCCAACCAAAAAAACAAATTCACCTTTCTCTATCTCAAAGGAAATGTCTTTTAAGGCTTGCAGGTCCGGTTTAAATGTTTTTGTAACAGACTTAAATACGATCATTTAGTCCAAAACTTTGAGCCTGCCCACATCCATCAACCATCCGGCTGTTTGGGCAGTAAAAGTTTGTCCCCATACTTGCACTTCTCGGCCATCATAAAGGTCAAGATCCAAAACAGAGGAAGTTAGATATACGGTTTGCGAATCTCCTCCGGGACGGACCAAATGATGCGAGCCCTCCCCGTCTATTCCGCCTTTTTCCAATTTTCCTTCGGCAGAGTCTTTAAAAGTGGACTCGTCCTGAGAACCAACAAGCAAACCTTTTTCTATGCCGCCGGAATTATTGGTAATAACACCTGTCTCTCTACCGCTGGCTGTTAAATTTAATCTAATGCTTAAAAAATAGCCGGTACTTACCCCCAAAACCACCATCAAAAAAATCCCCAGCACTATCTTTAAACTTTTCCCCGTCATTTTCCTGCCTCCTTTGTCAAAACTTTTTAACAAATGCTCGTCTGATTCTATTTGAATCTCTTCTGAGCCTGTGTCTATATCTTGGGCTGAAGACAAGACTGTTTTGTTTTCTTCCATATTATCTCCTTTTTATCTTTGTTTTAGATTATAAACAAGTTTTTCAAAATTGCCAATTGGAAAATTGCCCTATTGTTTTCCGATGAATTTTAGCAAGATACAAAGTTAGTGTAATTTAATGAGCGCTTCATTGATAAAAACATCTAAATATCCGCTCAAGACTTTTTCCGGGTTGCTTTCCTCATGATCTGTTCTCAGGTCTTTTACCATTTTATAAGGATGCAGGACATAAGAACGGATTTGGCTGCCCCAGCTGGCCATTTTACTGCCTTCACGCAAACCTTCCAGTTTTTTTTGTCTTTCTTCTTCCTCGCGCGCCCATAGTTTTGCCGCCAGCAAAGACATAGCGATTTTCCTATTTTGCTCCTGCGATCTCTCATTTTGACTTTCCACTACGATGCCTGTTGGCAAGTGCTTTAGCCGTACAGCTGTCGAAACTTTGTTAACATTTTGTCCGCCGTGTCCGGAACTGCGGTTAAAGCTAATTTCCAAATCGTCCGGTTTTATCTCCGTTTCTTTTTGCTCTGACAGCAAAGGCAAAACCTGAACCAGGGCAAAAGAAGTTTGACGAAGACTGTCGGCGTTAAACGGCGACAAACGCACCAGGCGGTGAGTACCCCTTTCATATTTTAAAAGCCCGTAGGAAAAACGGCCCTTGATAATGATGGTGGCGCTTTTAACGCCGGCTTCTTCGCCCGGCCGCTCTTCTATTATTTTGGCCGACCATTTTTT
>CAYNBK010000127.1:0-2866 GCA_964395485.1 uncultured Pseudomonadales bacterium | reverse complement strand
TTTTCACAAGAAAATTTACTTTTATCCGTTTCCCCGTTCTAAAAATTTTTTTCACCTTTTTAGCTTCTACTATCGCCTCAGCTTTTATGTATTTTGTTATAAAACAGCCTTTAATATATAATATCAATATATTCCTTCTGGTTTTTATTGGAGCGGCAATCTACTTTATGGTCTTTTTAGGGATTAAAAAATATATATTTGGATATTTTGAACATGCCAACATCTAAAAACAAAAAAATTATTGCCATAATTCCCGCCCGAGGCGGGTCAAAATCAATTCCCAAAAAAAACATAATGGATTTGGGAGGCCATCCGCTTATCGCTTATTCAATAGCTGCTGCCATGTTGTCAAAATTTATTTCCAGAGTTATTGTGAGCACCGACAGCCAAGAAATTGCTAAAATCAGCAGATTTTACGGAGCAGAAGTTCCTTTTATGCGACCAAAAAAGTACGCCACAGACAATGCCAGAGATATCGGGCTTGTCAAATACGCTATAAAATGGCTAGAAAGCAAGGAGGGCTTTTGCCCGGCTTATCTGGCTTTTCTCCGCCCGACTACGCCCTTGAGAGACGTTAAAGTTGTTGACAGGGCAATTCTGGAAATAATCAAAGATAAAAAAGCCACTGCCTTGAGAAGCGCTCATAAATTTGAAAGTTCGGCATATAAGTTGTTCAGAAAAAAGGGCGGATATGCCAAATTTTTCGGCAAAGAGGACTTTAAACCCGGCGTAGAATATCAAGATTTTCCTCGTCAAAAATTGCCCGCCACCTACAAAACAAACGGCTATGTGGATGTTCTTTTGCCCAAATTCATAAAAAGAACCGGCAAGCTTCATGGGCAGCTGATTAGAGCTTTTATTACCGATGAAACGGCGGATATAGACACATTAAGGGATGTAAGTTTTGCCGGAGAAATACTGTGTAATAAAGAATATCTGCCGCTGATAAAATTATTAAATAAAATAAAAGGTCGCAAATAAGCGCAAAGTTAAATAAAAATATGTCAAAAAATTTAAACAGAGAAATACTAAAAAATAAAAACTGTTTTATAGCGGGAGCGACCGGCGGCATAGGAAAACGTATAGCCAAGAAAATGGCAGAGCATAGCTGTAATTTGTTTTTAACTTCTGATGATGCCGAGGGGTTGCGGGAAATGAGAGAGGGAATAAAAAACGTTAGAGTCGCTTACGAGCAGGGTAACCTGAATAGGGTTGAAGACATAGAAAGAATTATCGCCAAAACGAAAAGAGAATTTGGAAATATAGACATTCTGATAAATTGCGCCGGTATATTTCCGGTAAAATCACTGCATGAGTCCGTTTTGGAAGATTTTGACAATTGTTTTAACGTGAACATCAGGGCGGCTTTCCTTTTTTGCAAAGCCTTTTCCGAATCAATGACAAAAAACAAATGGGGCAGAATCGTCAATATCGGCTCTTCCTCATCTTACGGAGGCACCAAAAATACCGCCCTGTACTGCGCTTCAAAACACGCAATCCTGGGGCTTTCCCGCGCCCTGCACCAAGAATTAAAAGAAAACGGGGTAAGGGTCTTTTGCGTTTCCCCTGGCGGCGCGAAAACGGAAATGGGAAGAAAGATCACCTGGCAGGATTACAACACCCTCATTGGCCCGGAAGATATCGCAGAATATATCAGTTTCATAATTTCATTTGACGGAGATATGGTCGTAGATGAGGCAAGATTAAACAGGATGATAACACAATGAAAAACGTTAGACATTTTGGCATCGTAACGAATGATATGGAAAAATCCCTCCGTTTTTACAGGGATTTGTTGGGCCTGCAAATAAAAAGAGATATGCTTGAAGAGGGAAAGTTTATCAGCACTATTTTAGGATTGGAGCAGGTAAAGGTTAGGACAATAAAAATGGCAGCAAAAGACGGGGATACCCTGGTTGAGCTTTTAGAGTACAAGTCCCACCAAGGCAAGGAGAGGGAGAATTATGAGATTTTTGACCTAGGGGCTTCGCACTTGGCCTTTACCGTTAATGATGTTGATGGAGAATACGAGAGCTTGCAAAAAGAAGGAGTTGTATTTATTAGCGCACCTCAGGTTTCGCCCGACGGCAAAGCAAAGGTTGCTTTTTGCTTAGACCCCAACGGAGTTCCTGTTGAGTTAGTTCAAGAACTATAAATAAAAAACCATGCCGAATTACCTTGAAGTTAAATACAACAAGAATACAAAACCCTACACCGCTTATCCTTTGAAGATGTGCCGATATTTGTTTGAAAGGTTTGCTATGAAAAAAGGCGACAAGCTTTTAGATATTGGATGCGGCAGGGGGGATTTTACCCAAGCATTCAAGGATTTGGGTTTAGACGTTACAGGGATTGACCGCGAAAGGGGAGACAAGGCAGTGCTCGAGGGTATTGATGTGAGTTTGAGTAATGATTTGGAAAACAATGCTTTCCCGTTTGAAGATAACTCGTTTGATATCGTATTTTCCAAATCAGTCATAGAACATATCGGAAACCCCAACAATTTTATGAGAGAAACACATCGAGTATTAAAACCGGGGGGTAGAGTAGTAACAATGACTCCTGACTGGCATAGTCAAATGTATATTTTCTATGACGATCCTACTCACGTTCACCCCTATACCACGACTGGTTTGAAAGATCTCTTTGCAATTTACGGTTTCAAAGATGCGCAAGCAGAGTTGTTCTACCAATTACCCGTTGTCTGGAAGTACCCTTTTATGAAAATTGTTTGCCTAGGTCTACAACTGCTGGGACCGGTAAAGAAAATTTATAAAAATAAACTCATCAGATGGTCGCGGGAGTTAATGATTTTAGGAAATGGAATCAAAGATAGATAATAATTTAAAAAGGCCGGTTAAATTAA
>CAYNBK010000126.1:0-2885 GCA_964395485.1 uncultured Pseudomonadales bacterium | reverse complement strand
ACTCATTCACCCACGGCTAAAGCCGTGGATCTCTGCCGCAAAGCGACCGTTTAGAGCATTTGGAAAAGATAATTTACCAGAACACCCTTTTGTTCAAGAAGAGGAAGAGATATTTTGCGCCAAAGCTAAGATTGGAAAATATATAGTTGATCCCAGCGTTAATATTACTTACAGCCCGCAACTTCATTTTCGAGCTCTTCTTGGAGAATGTTGGGAAGGTATGGTGCCAGTTTTTAAACAAGCTTTGGTATCGGGTTTTGCAATCCAAGAAATCGCTTATCAGTTTTATGGTAGTAAAGATGTAGATAATGTAGTGAATGATTTGGCTTTGGCAGTTGGTGATATAGATAAAGAGCTTATTGATAAATTTGGTTTGTGTAATTTATGGTCTGTTGATCCAAATTCAGACTTTTTAGCTTATAAAGACCGTGGATCAGCTCTACAGGTCTTTATCATCGGCCTGGGTCATATAGATCAAGTATTGAAAGCTTGGCTTGAGAATAATTTGGTTTTTAGAATGCATAATTAATTTTTAAAAAAGAAAATTGAGGTTTAAATATATATGGAATTAAAAAAGCAATACCAAGTTCCAGATAAATTTATGTCTTTTTGGAATGCCAGTGATGAACTTCATTGGCCCTGGAAACATAGTGACATCCAAATAGTAAGTTGTTCAACGCTCGAAAGCGATACGGGTCCTTACCATGTATGGGAGCTAAAAATACCGGGTGAAAAAGGGGAATATTTTGATGGCACCTTGTTAGAGTTAAATGAAGGGCAAGAAACAAGGGTAATTCGAGTAGCTCAACCAGGTTTTGTGAAGCTGTCACTTGGTATAGGTTTGTGTAATTTTTTATGGGAAAATACTTTTTCTTCATTACCTGAACTGAATAACATAATAGATCCTTGCTTACAAGGCCATCTAAAAACCGACTTCTGTCGTATTGGCTTAGATCAATTAGCTGCCGTTAACTCTACCCTTTTGATTAATAAGTCAACAGGTTTTATGCCAAGGGCAGATAATATTATTCAGCTTAGGAAAAATGATGTATTGGTAGCAAAAGCCATGGAGTATAGTGTAATTCTATCTATCAATTCACCACAATTTATTGGTTCTAATGGTGCTGTTTTGGAAACAGCATTAGTTGATTATGACCGTGGGGCAAGCTGGCTGTTTTGGACTTATTATGATTACTTTTTTAAAGGTATAGCGCCCTCGACGCAAAGATATCATGTTGCACGCGGATCTGAATTTTGTCCCAGGATCAGATATAATATTGATCAACGTTAAGCTATAATTTGTTTATATGAATCAAGCTAAGGGTTTTCTGGCGCTTCTTGTTTCAGGTATTTTTTATGCCAGTTATGTTATTCTGGCCCGCTGGATTGCTTTGTCTTTTGGCAATATCAGCCAGACTGTGGTCAGAAGCGGGGTGGCGCTGTTAATATTGGGTACATGGTTTGCTTACAAGAAACTAAAACCAGTTTTACCTCGCAAGGTCAGCAAGTTTAAGCTTTTTATTTACCTTATTACGCCACCTCTATCCATTAGTTCTTTTACTCAGTCAGTGATGCGGATCAAGGCCAGTAATGTTTACTTTTTTATCTATGCCGGCATATTTATCAGCACCTTTTTTTTGGGCCTGTTTTTGTTTAAAGAAAAAGTCAGCCGGCTGAAAATAGTTTCTTTGCTTTTAGCCTGTCTGGGAATTTATCTGTTGAGTTACCCCCTGCAGATTAGTTCTTTAACTGGTGCTGTTTTTGCCATGCTGGCAGGTTTTTTTGACAGTTTGCAGATGTCAATGTGTAAGTATCTGGGTAGTTACCGGCGTATTTTTCTGTTGTTTTATGAATATTTAGTAGGTACGATTGTCGGTCTGTTTTTGGTCTTTGTTTTTAAAGAGCAGATGCTGGTTGGTTTTGCGCCAATTTCAATTTTGGCCGCTATACTTATTGGTTTTTTCCAGATAGGGATAGGTTATTTATACCTTTACGGCTTTAATAACTTTGACATAAACTTGGGTTCAATTGTGGCTTCGTCTGAACTGTTTTTTGCTATGCTTTGGTCAGCTATATTTTTACGTGAGTTTCCAGGTAGACTAGAAGTGCTAGGCGGGTTTTTAGTTTTTTTAGCAGTTAATATAATTAGTTTTTCTTTGTTAAATATTAAAAAATTGAAATTGAAATATTTAGGAGTAAAACAATGAAAATCAAAACAAAAGAAGCAGAAGCCCTACTAATCAAAGCCGCTGGAAAATTTGTCAGTCCCTCTGAGGCCAAATATTTTGCCCGGGAAACTATCGCCATCCAGCAGAAAAAATCCCACCAGCTCGACCCCTTAAAATATGGGGTAGAAGATATCGCCTCCTGGCAGAAAAATCCCAAGAAGAAGATCAAGGTGCTGGTAGACAAGCAAGCGGTAATGCTTCTGGATTTTGCTTGTTTGGGTTCAACACTCAAGCTAAAATACATGCATGATGAACTAGAGAAGCGGGCCAAAAAATACGGTATAGCCAGCTTGGGTTTTAAAAATAGTGCTGTTACTGATGTGATTAGCATTTTTTCTGATGGTTTGGCTAAGCGGGATTTGGTTGGACTGTTTGCCTTTAATGGTGGTTCCCCGGCTGGTGTACCGTTTGGCGGAACCAGTCCGGTTTTTGGTACCAATCCAATATCTTATAGCATTCCTACCCAGGACAATCCCGTGATTGTTGATATGGCTACTACCGAATTACCATTTTTTAAATACAGCCGAGCCTTAAAAAATAAGCAGAAACTACCAGCTAACACTGCTGTTAATTCTCAAGGAAAAATTACTATCAATCCTTCTCAGGTAAGAGTAAATGATGATTGCGCCCGCTTATTACCGATGGGCGGAGGGCATA
>CAYNBK010000125.1:0-2956 GCA_964395485.1 uncultured Pseudomonadales bacterium | reverse complement strand
GCGAAAATCAAATTATTTTCAAAAAGTGGTAAATTTGATTTGCGCTTACTATAGTATAATAAATGCATGAAAATAACGGCAATAGTGATTATAGGCTCTGATACATATTCTTACAAGATGCTGGCAGGGTGTTTAAAGACTTTGGAGTTTTGCGATGAAACTCTTTTGGTAGATTTTTCAGGAGGAAAACATAAACTTCCAAATGGCAAAAAAATTAGCATTGTAAAGGTGGAACCAGACTCTTCTTTTGCCAAAATAAGACATAAGGGTGCCAAAGAAGCCAAGGGGGACTGGCTTTTTTATGTAGACCCGGATGAGAGGGTGAGCTCTGAGCTCCGCTCTGAGACAGTATTAAGTATTAAGAATAAAGTATCCAGCGGAAGAAAAGAGAAAGTATTAGGTATGAAGAATGTAGTATATAGTAATAAAGATAAAAAGCCTAATACTTCATACTCTATACCTCATACTTTATACTCTGGTTATTACCTTTCCCGCCGCAATTTTTATTTAGGTAAAGAGTTTAAACATGCTGGTGCCTGGCCGGATAAAGTGCTTAGATTAATTAAAAAAGACAGTTTAAAAGGCTGGCAGGGGGATTTGCATGAACAACCGGTGATTGAAGGTAAAACCGGAGAGCTTAAAAGTCCTATTATTCATTTGACACACCGTAGTATTCGGCAAATGACGGAAAAGACGCTGAATTGGTCTAAAAAAGAGGCAAAACTAAGATTGGATAGTAAGCACCCGATGATGACCTCCTGGCGTTTTTGGCGGATTATTTTTAGTTCTTTCTGGGAAAATTTTGTCAAAAAAGGAGCCTGGAAAGACGGAACCGAAGGGACGATTGAGGGGATATTTCAAATGTTTTCTATGTTTATGACTTACGTGCGGCTGTGGGAAGCACAGCAAAAGCCGAGCTTGGAGGAAAAGTATAGGAAAATAGAGATGAATATAGATAATATTCAATAATCAATTACCAATAATCAAGCAAGTTCCAATAATTAATTTATAATTTTCAAACACTTTTTTAAATATTGAAATTTGGAATTTTGGACTTGTTTGATAATTGAATTTTGGTGATTGGAATTTTTAATGAAATCAAAAACTAATCTTTCCGTTGTATTAGCCACTTACAATGAAGAAGCAAATCTCACCCGCTGTTTAAAAGCGGTTAAAGACTGGGCAGATGAGATGGTAGTGGTAGATGGGTCTTCGACAGATAAAACCAGGGAGATTGCCAAAAAACTGGGCGCCAGGGTGTATAAAACCAGCAATAAGCCTATGTTTCATATAAACAAGCAGTTGGCTTTGGATAAGGCTAGGGGGGAGTGGATACTTCAACTTGATGCAGATGAAATTGTAAGCCGAGAACTTCGTCAAGAAATTTCAAAAGTTCTAACATCAACCATCAACTATCAACCATTAACCATCAATGGCTTCTTTATTCCCCGACTTAATTACTTCCTTGGCAAGACGCTCCGGAAAGGCGGTCAGTACCCCGACTATGTGTTGAGGTTGGTAAAAAATGGCAAAGCCCGCTTTCCCTGCAAAAGTGTGCATGAGCAAATTGAAATAGAAGGTGAAGCGGATTATTTGAAAAATCCTCTAAAACATTTTACTACGCCAACTGTCGAGCGTTATTGGACCAATGCCAATCGTTATACTTCATTTCGGGCAGAGGAAATGCAAAAAGTAGGATTGAAAATAACCCTGTTATCTTTTATTGATTATATTTTGATTAAGCCCTTTTGGGCATTTTTTCTTCGTTTTTTTAGGCACAAAGGATTTGTAGACGGTTGGAGAGGTTTTGTTTTTGCCCTGTTTTCAGGATTAGACTATCCGATATCCTATTTTAAGCTGTGGGAGCTTAAAAAATCACCAAACTCCAATAACCAGCAGCCAAACAAATTCAAATGAATAAAACACAAAATCAAAAACCGTTTGACTTAGAGGAGAGAACTTTTAATTTTGCTAAAAAAGTAAGAGATTTGTTAAAAAATACTCCGAAGACGTTAATTAACATTGAATATATTAAACAGTTAACTAGATCTTCTTCATCGGTTGGTGCGAACTATATCGAAGTAAATGAGGCTATTAGCAAGAAAGATTTTATTCATAGATTGAGAATATCAAGGAAAGAAGCAAAGGAGTCTACTTATTGGTTAAAATTAATTGACTTTAATACAAACAGTAAGCTCACAGAAGAAAGTGAGAAACTTATAGATGAAGCTATGCAATTTGTAAAAATATTTGGAGCAATTATAAGCAAATCCGAATAGTTTTGAATTTAGTTAATTTAATTTTTAATATTGTTTGATTATTGGTATTTGGTTATTGGTTATTGGTTATTAAAATATGAAAAAGATTGCAATTATCGGCGCTGGATTTTCCGGTCTTACTGTAGCTTATGAACTGGCCAAACGAGGCTATAAGGTTGCTGTTTTTGAAAAAAGCAAGCATTTGGGAGGGTTGGCGGCCGGCTATAAGCTAGGGGACGTGTATGTAGACTATTTTTATCGGCATATTTTTGCGTCCGACAGCGATATTATTGATTTGGCTAAAGAAGTTGGGTTTACGGATTGGGTTTGGAAAAGAAAAAATACCACCGCTACATTGTACGACGCGAGAATTTATCCTTTTAATACCCCGCTTGATTTGCTTAAATTTTCACCCATGAGTCTGTCTGCCAGGTTAAGAACAGGATTATTTTCTTTAGTTTTAAAGCTAAGGAATAATCCAAAATCCCTGGAAAATATAACGGCCGCCAAATGGGTAAAAAAATATATGGGTGAGGAGAGCTATCGGGTTTTATGGGGACCATTAATAGAGAAAAAGTTTCATAGTTTTAAAGACGAGATAATAATGACGTGGCTTTGGGCAAGGCTGGCAAAAAGAAGCAGCAGCTTGGGATACCCGGTTGGCGGTTTTGAAAAGCTGGCAGATTTACTGGCAAAAA
>CAYNBK010000124.1:0-2964 GCA_964395485.1 uncultured Pseudomonadales bacterium | reverse complement strand
CTATTTCTTCTACCGGTAAACTCTCGTCTGCTTGGGTGGAAAAGTTTATTTTTTCTACCATTTTGATATCATTGCCTGCGGTGTTTTGAAAAGAATTTTCAAATCCTCCATCAGGCAATAATTTTCTACATATTTGGCGTCCATTTTGACGCGGTTTTTAAACGATACTTCGTTTCTTCCCGAAGTTTGCCATGGACCGGTTATCCCCGGCCTTACCATTTTTACTTTTTCAATGTATTTTACCGTTTCCGGATATTTCTTGGCTTGATCTATCAGTTCTTTCCCCAGATAAGCTCTTGGGCCAATTATACTCATCTCTCCCCGCAATACATTATACAGTTGGGGAAATTCATCTATAGTCAAATTACGAAGCATTCTGCCCAGCTTTGTTATCCTTGGATCATGCTGAAGCTTCCAGTCATTGCTTTTAAATTTAGCGAGTAACTTTTTATTTTTTTCAAAAAGTATTTCGTCTGCATCTTTTACCATAGTGCGAAACTTGTACATTTTATACTCTCTTCCGTTTTCCCCCACTCTTTTGTGCCAATAAAAAATCGGGCCCGGACTGTCAAGTTTAATAAGAATAGGTACAATAACCCAAATTGGAAAAAAAAGTACAGCCAAAAGCAAAACCAAAACTAAGTCTATTATTCTTTTTAATATGTCGTACATCATTATCTTTAATTATGTATACTTCTTGTTTTTACCTTCTTTAAAAGTAGTAACAACCTGTTTTATTTTAGGCATTGAAGATAATGGACAAATCATTAAAACATCGCCGGTATTAACCACACTAAAGCCCTTTAAATCAATTCCTACTATTAGTTGTTTCTTATTGTAGTTGTAAACGATATTATCCTCACATTCTCCATTTAAAAAAACCTCTCCTTTTAAAACACAGTCCTTTTGATCCTTTTGCAAAGCCTCTTTAAGGGCTTGCCATGTTCCCACATCGCTCCAGCCAAAATCAGCTACCAATACCACTGCTTTTTTACATTCCAGCTTTTCCAGAATAGCGTCATCAAAAGATATTTTTTCCATTGTAGGGTAAATCCTTTTTAATGTTGAAAGTGCTTTAGGGCTAGCATAATCTTTCATAATTAGTTGGAGTTTTTTATATATTTCCGGTGCAAATTTTTTGTATTGATCCAGGACAAAGTCTGGCTTTACTACCCAATATCCAAGATTCCAATAGTGTTTTTTACTATTATAAAATTTATCTGCTGTTTTCTGATCAGGACGATATTTCCAACTTTTAAACTCGTAAACTTCACTACCGTCAATACGGGAGATTTTCTTTCCTACTTCTATCCATCCCAAATTTTGATTGGCAAAACGGGCCTTATGTCCTAAAAATAAAAACTTATCGGGGTTATTTTTAATGTATTTTGCTCCCGCAATCAATACTTTTTTAAAGAGATTGGCTTTTTGCATTATATGATCTGACCAAAGAATAGCCACAGGTTTATCGCCGTCTTGTTGTGATCTTTTTAAAACTGACAGGGCATACCCCACCGCAGGTCCCAGATCCTTCATCTCCGGTTCTCCGATGATATTTTTAGCGGGAATTTTTGGAAGCTGCCTTCTTATTATTGATATATATTTTTGTCCTGTACTAATATATATATTTTCCCATGCAAAGGCAGGTCGAAGCCTATCAAGTGTTAACTGCAAAGTTGATTTTGTACCAATCATTTTTTCAAACTGTTTTGGAGTACTAGTGCGAGATATCGGCCACATTCTTGTGCCGACGCCGCCAGCAAAAATTATTGCCCTCATGTTTGTTTTTGGTATCTTTGCCATTCTTTTTCCACCATCCGGCCAAATTTATTTTTGAAATTCTCAAAACTAAATTTCTCCAGATTAATGTCAAAATCTTTCTTATTAAATTTTTTTAAAACTATTAAATTCTTTATATTCACAAGGCCTTTTTCTAAACTTTCTTCTGTTTGCTTGTCAAAAAATATCCCGGTTTTACCTTGCTTTACCGTTTCCAGTGCTCCGCCCCGGCCAAAAGCCAAAACCGGTTTATAAAAACTTTGCGCCTCAAGAGATACTAAGCCAAAATCCTCCTCCTGAGGCATTATTAGGGCAGTACATGCTTTATAATAATCAAAAAGGTCATCATCTGTCAATTCCCCGGTAAATTTAATGTTTGCCTTTGCCGCTCTTTTCAGGCTTTTTTCTTGGCTGCCGGTCCCGACTATACAAAGCGGCCAGCCTAGTTTATTAAAAACTTTTATAAGCAAATCTACTCTTTTGTAAGGTTCTAGCCTCGAAACGACCAGGAAAAATTTCTTATCCTCTTCTTTTCTGCCTTTCCCTCTCTCCCCCTTTAAGTCTTCTATCCCTTGAGCCTCTGAGCCTATACACAGCGGCGGATAGATTATCTCAGCCTCACTTCCGTAGTGTTTTTCCACCCTGTCCTGAACAAGAGCTGAAATAGCCACATACTTATCCGGACGCCGGCAAGCTATCTGATCCCATTGTCTCAACTTATCAAGTATCGGGGAGGCCAAAAAAGACAAGGCGCCGGTTGACTGCAAATACTCTTTACTGTGTGAATACAGATACCTTGTTGGTGTTAGTATATAACAAATGTGCAAAGTTCCGGGACTTGTTATAATTCCTTTTGCTTCGGCGCTTGTTACAGATATCACCACGTCGAAAGACGAAAAATCAAAGCTCTCAAATGCAAATGGCATTAAAAAGGGCAGTTTTTGATGCCTTGTTCGAAAAAAGCCAAACGGCTGTAAAAAAGAGCTCTTCACTACAAAGTTTTTTGCCCACTTGGCTTTTTCCGGCGCATAAAAAGAAGTATAAACAGGCGCTTCGGGATAAAGTTTTTTTAAAGCAAGAAGCAATCTTTCGGCTCCGCCCCATTTGTTTATCCGGTCATAAACCAATGCCACTTTCATAGCGACTCATATATTTTTTTACTTTCGCGGGCGCACTTTTGCCAAC
>CAYNBK010000123.1:0-2979 GCA_964395485.1 uncultured Pseudomonadales bacterium | reverse complement strand
TGATAAACTTAATAATTCCTTAATTATTGCCGATGCTGGTTATGTATCAGCAAAACTAACTAAAAAAGCAGCTAAAAACCACAATATCTTGCTGACAGTTATTAGAAATAATATGAAGAAAATAACTACACCATTGCATAATTATTTGCTAAACTTAAGGCCAAGGGTAGAAACAGTTTTTTCTATCCTTAAAGAAAAATTAGGCCTAGTAACCAGTTTACCAAGATCTGAAATGGGATATTTAGCCCACTACATTCACTGTATCTTTGGGTATATGGCTATTAGAGCATTTCGGAATTGAGGTTACTATTATATAGTATGAGTATAAAAGGATCGTTGTTGTTGGTATTTTTCATCTTTTCCATCAGTTTTTTTGTTCCAAAAATAAGCATGGCTGTTGATTTACAGAATCTGTTTACTTCAGAGGATTCAATACTTTTAAAAATGCAAGAGCAGATAGAGTATTTTTTTGCCTTTAGGGTGGAGAAAAAAGTGGAAGTACTGGAAAAACATGCCGAAAAGAGACTAGTTAAGGCAGAGGATTATGCCCAGGAGGGGAGCAGTCAGAATGTGCAAAACCAGCTGCAAAACTATCTTCAGATAAAAGAGAAGCAAAATAATTTACTGGGGAAAATTGATAACGATGGGATTTTGGGAGCAGTGCAAGAAAGAACGATAGAACAGCAAAAGACAATGGAAGGAATAAAAGCAAAAGGTGATGAGGGGATGAAACAGCAAGTTGTTCAAGCTCAGGAGCAGGTGGTAAACCAGGTGGCGCAAAGGACAATTGATGTAAATGGGACAGAAGGCTTAACAGAGTTTTTTCAAAAAGTAGAACATGTCTGGGCGCCGGGAACCGGGCCGGGCGGAGAAGCAGGAGTAGTTATCGAGGGAGGGACGATGCAGTTTGCCCCGGGAACTTCCGCCGGCGGGGAAAGCCAGCCAGATATACAAAATGTGGTGATAGAGGGCGGCGGTGGCTCTGGTGGTGGAACAAATGTGATCGAAGGAGGCAATCAAAACATGGCGCCGGGGACATCTTCCGGAGGGGGAGAAAAGACAGTAGTAAACGAGTGATTTGACTAAACAGATATTTACAGCTATAATGATGACTGTACTTGCAGATTGAGAGAACAAGTCCGCTTAAAATCAATAATATTTTTAAGTTTCGCTAGATAAAAGATACCTCAAGTCCACAAATTTTATTGTATCTTTACTCCGTAACTTTATATTTTTTCTAATTTAGGCATGGTTAAAATTTTTTTGATCGCGAGTACGACTTTTTTAAAATATGTATAAACAATTTAAACAAAGGTCTTATAAAAAAAATAATTTCCGCCGTTTTAATGACGGAAATAATCGCCGCGGACAGGGGAAAATCAGAGCTTTTAATCCGATCGATTTGATCTACAGTTTGCAGACAAATGAAAAGCAGGAAGAATACAGCATTTCCCATTCTTTTGCCGATTTTCAAATAAGCGATGTTCTTAAAAGAAATATTTCTGAGGTAGGTTATACTATTCCTACTCCTATTCAGGATCGGGCAATCGAGCCAATCCTTGAGGGAAAAGATTTGGTTGGGATAGCCAATACAGGCACAGGTAAGACTGCAGCTTTTTTAATACCGTTGATAAATAAAGTATTGAAAGATAGAGGCCAAAGGGTTTTGATACTTACTCCAACCAGGGAGTTGGCCAGCCAAATCAGAAGCGATTTTTTTGGTTTTTCAAAAAACCTAAATATTTATTCCACCCTTTGTATAGGCGGTGTAAATATCAGAAGGCAAGTCCAGGATTTATCCAGAAAACCTAGTTTTGTTATCGCAACACCGGGTAGGATTCAAGACCTTTATCGCTCCAAGGTGATAAATTTTCACGATTTTTCCTCGATTGTACTGGATGAGGCAGATAGGATGGTAGACATTGGCTTTATCAAAGACATTGATTATATTGTTTCTCTTTTGCCCAAGCTTCGTCAGTCGCTTTTTTTCTCAGCTACGATAAATAACGAGGTACGGCAAATTCTGGAAAAATTTGTCCAAAATCCCGTGCTGGTATCTGTAAAGACCAGAGATACGGCGGAAAATATTATCCAAAAAGTGATCAGCGTTCACGACTCAAAAAGAAGGGTGGAGATACTCCACGATCTACTGATCCAAAAAGATTTTGTAAAAGTACTGGTTTTCGGCAGGACAAAACACAGCGTCCAGCGCTTGTCGGACGAGTTGGTGACAAGAGGTTTTAAAGTCGGTGCTATTCATGGCAACAAAAGACAAAACCAAAGGACAAAGACGCTGGATTTGTTTAAAAGAGACCAGATAAATATCCTCATTGCCACCGACGTTGCCTCAAGGGGACTAGATATACCCAATGTCAGCCATGTGATAAACTACGATTTACCCGAATCCAAAGATGCTTATATCCATCGTATAGGAAGAACCGGCCGGGCAGACAAAAAAGGCGTAGCTCTGACTTTTGTCAATTAAAGCTTCTACTTTAAACATGTTGTCAGCTGTTTTTCCCTGTATAGCAATCGGCAAACAGCTCCCGTACGCGTAGTATTTCTTTAAGGCGCTTGCTGTTTTTCCGGTCGGCTACAGTAAAGTCTATCAGTTCAAGTGCCCGATAAAAGGCATTTTGGCTCAATTTGCTATTTTTATTTTTCTAGGAAAAAGCCCGTCCCACTTCGGCTCCGATATTGGCCATTTGGAAGTAGATTGATTTTTTTGACCAATTTTTGGCTACTCCTGCATGGAAAATATTCATTTTTGTACCAGTTTTTCGACAATTGTCTGTGACGGTTTTTGGAGTCTGTTTCATGACCTATATTCTATCTTATAAACGTATTAAATTAAACCGTAAAGGTAAATTATCCAGAGTTGAAAATGGTTTAAAAAGCATGAAGTTTTTGCTAAAATACTGTTAAAAGATGAAATGTTTTTAAACTTTAAATATGTTTAAAAAAATTAGTTTTATGGTA
>CAYNBK010000122.1:0-3041 GCA_964395485.1 uncultured Pseudomonadales bacterium | reverse complement strand
CACTCGCCGCGCTACCTTTGAAAAACAGTTCGAATTTTTTCGTAAAGAGACCGCAGTAAATAAAGCCTGTTTTTTTCTGCCAACTCCGGCTATAATAAAAAAGCTTATGAATAATGAGGCCGTATTTACTGCCCTGTCTCCGCTGGATGGACGTTATTTCCCCAAAACATCACCCTTAAGAGCTTATTTTTCCGACAGTGCTTTAGCTAGGTATCGGACAAAGGTTGAGCTTTTGTATTTTTTTGATCTGCTTGATTTTTTGAAAATTAAAATAATTAATCAAAATACCCAAAGGGAGCTGTTGTTTTGGGCAGACAGTTTAACTGTCAATGATTATGACGAGGTGAAAAAAATAGAGGATAAACTGCACCATGACGTAAAGGCGGTTGAGTATTTTATCCAAAAGAAGCTGAAAAAAACTGGATTGGGAAAATATAGCCATTGGGTGCATTGGGGTTTAACCAGTGAAGACACAAATAACTTGGCCTACGGTCTTATGGTAAAGGACGCGCTGGAAAATGTATTTATACCGGAGGAGCGCCGCTTGGTGGGGGCACTGCTCGTTTATGCTGAAAAATATAAGGCTGATGCTATGCCGGCGCGCACCCACGGCCAGTTGGCGGTACCGACTACAGTAGGTAAAGAGCTTATTGTTTTTGCTTCCCGGGCAGGTTTTTTTCTCGGCAAAATCATATCTTTAAAAATCGGCGGAAAGTTAAACGGCGCGGTTGGAAACTACAACGCCCAAAAGCAGATTTTTCCCCAAAAAGACTGGATAGCCCTTAGCCACAGATTTATTAAAAGCCTGGGTTTGGAACCAACGCTAGTCAGCACCCAAATCGAGCCGGCGACAAGGTTGGTATATCTGTTTGATCTTATGCGTCAGCTCAATAATGTCTGGCTGGATCTAGCCAAAGACTGCTGGTTATATATCAGCCTG
Organism: uncultured Pseudomonadales bacterium; assembly: GCA_964395485.1. Classification (GTDB taxonomy): domain Bacteria; phylum Patescibacteriota; class Microgenomatia; order UBA1400; family CAYNBK01; genus CAYNBK01. Next base: position 2,101 of record CAYNBK010000122.1, on the reverse strand, counting down.
GACTACTTTATTCAAAAAGCAGTAGAAGAGGAGGTTGGTTCTTCCACTATGCCCCACAAGGTAAACCCGATTGATTTTGAAAATGCCGAAGGCAACCTAGAGATAGCGCGAGGCTTACTTACTGTGCTGGCGGATAAATTGCCTGTTTCCCGTTTACAGCGAGACCTTTCGGATAGTACTGTCAAAAGAAATATTGGCACGGTTTTTGGCTACTCACTTATTGCGGTAAAAAGCCTGCAAAGAGCGCTGGGAAATATTAAACCAAATACCATTCTTCTAAAAAGGGAGCTACGGGATCATCCGGAAATGCTTAGTGAGGCCGTACAGCTTTTTTTAAAACTTAAAGGACAGAGTGATGCTTATGAACTGCTTAAAAGCATAACAAGGGGTAAAAAAGTAAACTGGCCGGATTTAATTAAAGATTTACCGCCTAAAGATATAAAGATCCTGCAGAACTGGCAAACAGAAAAATACATTGGTTTGGCGCCGCAACTGGTAGAAAAAGAAATTACTGCTGTCAGAAAACGAATTAATTTAAAAAGGAGAAAAACATGAAAAATACTGCAGTACTTGGTTGTCAATGGGGGGATGAAGGTAAGGGTAAAATGGTAGATTTGCTCACCAAAGATAAAAAAGTAAGTACAATTGTGCGTTTTCAAGGGGGTAACAATGCCGGACACACGGTGGTAGTAAAAGGGGAAAAATATGCCTTTCATTTGCTTCCCTCCGGCATTTTATACTCGGACAAAACCTGTGTTATCGGCAACGGAGTGATCGTAAACCCGGAGGTTTTACTGGGAGAGGTAAAAACTCTGGAAAAAAAACTGGGAAAAAAGCATGCCAAGCTCTTGATAAGTGAAAAAACCCATTTAATTATGCCTTGGCATATGATTTTAGATGGTGTAACCGGTGGCAAGATAGGGACAACCAGCCGCGGCATCGGTCCTACTTATGCGGATTATGTCGGCAGAAGAGGGATTAGGTTTATGGATGCCGACAGCAAGCCGCGTTTTAGCAAAAGGGTAGCTGAAGAACTGGCTTGGAATAAAAAGCTGATAGATTTAAATCTTGAATATTTAAAAACTCCGGCCGCGGACAAAAAGCGGTTTCAGTTGGGAAAAATGCTCAAGCTGGATACTATAATAAAGAATTACTGGACTTGGTTAACGGCCTTGAAGAAAAATAAACTGATATCTGTCGGCGATGTTTCAAAATACTTAGACAGTGAACAGAAAAAAGGAAAAGAAATAATTTTTGAAGGAGCACAGGCAATACTCTTGGATATTGCTCATGGGACATATCCTTATGTGACTTCTTCCAATCCTACAGTTGGCGGGCTGTATGTAGGCAGTGGTTTCCGGCCGAAGAACCTGAAAGTGATAGGAGTGGTAAAAGCCTATATTACCAGAGTGGGAGAGGGCCCATTTCCTACAGAATTAAAGGATAAGGTGGGTGAAAAGCTAAGAGATATTGGGCATGAGTATGGTACTACTACCGGCCGTCCCAGGCGCTGCGGCTGGCTGGATTTGACTATTGTCAAATATGCCAAACTGATAAATGGCCTTGATGCTCTGGCTATTCCCAAGCTGGATGTTTTAACAGGTATAAATCCCTTAAAAATTGCCGTTTCCTACAAAATAGGCAAAGACAAAACCGATGTTTTTACACCCGATGAGAATAAATTAAACAAATGCAGGGTAATATATGATAAGATGCCGGGCTGGAAAAAAGATATTAGTTCCTGCCGTAGTTTTGCCGATTTACCCTCAGAGGCAAAAAACTATATAAAGAAAATTGAAAAATTCTGCCAATTGCCGGTAGAGCTGATCGGAGTGGGTCCAAACAGGGATGAGATAATAGTAAAAAAATAGATTCTGCTTTTTTTAAAAACTGCCTGCGTGTTAAAATAGGTCTATGGACGATATTGAGTTGGTTCGCAGTAAAACCGACATAGTAGAGTTGATTAGTTCCTATGTTCCGTTAAAAAAAGCCGGACGCAATTTTAAAGCCAACTGTCCTTTTCACAGTGAAAAAACAGCCTCTTTTGTGGTTTCACCCGAACTGCAGATTTTTAAGTGTTTTGGCTGTGGAGAAGCGGGCA
>CAYNBK010000121.1:0-3054 GCA_964395485.1 uncultured Pseudomonadales bacterium | reverse complement strand
CAATGAAGCGATTGCAATTTTAAACTTGGTTATGCTCCCGACTCTTGGGTAGATTTGCAAAATTATTTAGTCAAAAAAAAAGCTTATAAAGCCCAGGATTTGGAAAAAACAGGGCTGGTGATAAAAGGGGGAAGCGGTTTTTACGACCGGTTCCGGGGGCGGATAGTTTTTCCTTTGCATGACCAGCGGGGCAACGTAGCCGGTTTTTCCGGCCGCACATTAAGGGCCGATGAAAAACAAGCCAAATACATAAATACGCCGGAAACCGTACTTTATCACAAATCGCGTCTGCTTTATGGTCTTTACCAGAACCGCCAGGCTATCAAAAAAGCCAAACGGGTAGTAGTAGTGGAGGGGGAGCTGGACATGATATCTTCCTGGCAGTCGGGAGTAAAAAATGTAGTTGCGATAAAGGGCTCGGCTTTTACCCAGGATCAGGTAGTTTTGCTAAAGCGTTTTACCGATGCGATTGCCCTGGCATTGGACGCTGATTTGGCCGGAGATCAGGCTACCCGTCGGGGTATAGAAATAGCCGACAAAGCCGGCCTTATTGTTTCGGTAATAGATTTAAGCAAGGCAGAAAACTTGAAAGACCCGGACGATATCGCCCAGAAAGATCCACGGCTTTGGCGGCAAATGAGTAAAAAAGGCATGGTAATATATGATTTTTATCTTCAGTCCAGTTTAAAAAGACACGGCGGAGAAGGTCCTTTGGCAAAAAAAAGAGCAACAGATGAGCTTTTGCCGGTTTTTTCCCGGATAGACAACGAAGTTATAAAAGCCCACTATTTTAAAAAGTTAAGCGAGAGTATCGATATACCAGAGGAGGCATTATTCCGTCAGGCAGAAAAACTGACCAAAGAAAAGGATGTTTTTGTACCGGCGGAAAAACAAAGTCTAAAAACAATAAGCCAGCCGGAGCTTTTGGCAGATACTCTTTTGGCCTTAATACTGCAAAGCGATAAGCTTTGTCAATATATAAATAAAGAAACAGTAAGCTTTGTTCCTCCGGGCAAATACCGGCAAATTTATAAACTTATTTGGCAGAAATGTCAGGTAAAAAAGAGTTTCAATATAAAAAGCTTAAACTCTGACTTGCCGGAAGAACTGCAACCCACAGTCAGCAGCGCCTTTTTGCAAAACTTGCATGACTTGACAAAAGATGATATTAAATATCAGCGGGAAATTGAAAAAATAATAATTCTGCTTAAAATACAAAAAATCGAAGAAAAACGGAATAAGGTAAGGAAAGAAATGAACCTTTTGGAAAATACCGACGCTCAGGAAGAAAAAATAAACAAACTGCAAATGGAATTTTCGCGCTTGTCAGCCGAAATAATGGCATTAAAAAAGCCAGCAAGCGTGTTATAATTACCTCATGAGTAAAAAAACAGTAGATACAAAAAACCTTGTTCAAAAAGCAAAAAAAGAAGGTTTCCTTACCCAGGAGGAGATTTTAAAGTATTTTCCTGACGCGGAAAACCGCATTGAAGAACTTGATTTGCTTTATAACAAATTGGCCAAAATAGGGGCAGATGTTTTCGAAAATGTCACTGAAGAGGATTTACGGGAAGATGAAAAAGCCACCGGTGAGCTGGAAAAAGAACTGTCTATTCTAACCAAGCTGGGCAGTAAAACTTTAGCCGATCCGGTCAGGATGTATCTGAAAGAGATTGGCCGGATTCCTCTGTTGGAGCGGGAAGAAGAAATCAATCTGGCCCAAAAAATCGAAAAGGGCAGTATGAAAGCCAAGGCAAAACTGATAGTTTCCAACCTTCGCTTGGTGGTTTCGATTGCCAAAAAATATGTCGGACGCGGAATGGGATTTTTAGATTTAATTCAGGAGGGCAACAAAGGCCTTATCCGGGCGGTAGAAAAATACGACTGGACTAGAGGGTACAAATTTTCTACTTATGCCACTTGGTGGATCAGGCAGGCGATAACCAGAGCCATTGCCGATCAGGCCAGGACGATTCGTATTCCGGTCCACATGGTAGAAACTATCAATAAGTTAATTCGTACCTCCCGCCGGTTGATGCAGGAAATGGGACGGGAGCCAACCCCTGAGGAGATAGGCAAGGAAATGGATTTACTGCCGGACAGGGTGCGGGAGATTTTAAAAATTTCTCAAAAGACGACTTCATTGGAAACGCCAATCGGAGACGACGACGACTCGTATTTGGGGGATTTTATTCCGGATGATTCGCAGGACTCGCCTTATGATATGACTTCCCGCCAGCTACTCAAAGAAAATTTGGACGAGGTGTTAAAAGCCTTGTCTGAAAGGGAAGAAAGAGTTTTAAAAATGCGTTTTGGGCTGGGCGGTAAAAAGCCGATGACTCTGGAGGAAGTAGGCCGGGAGTTTGGCGTCACCAGAGAACGCATCCGCCAAATAGAAGCCAAGGCACTGCGTAAATTAAAGCACCCCTCCCGCCGTAAAAAACTGCAGGATTTTTTGGAATAAGCTGTTTTCTATCCCAAGTAAATACCTAAATCAATTTATAACAGTTTAACAGTAAAACAATAGAGCAATTTAAGTTTTATTTAGCCGATTTTATTTTAGCTTTTTCTTTTCTTTTTTCCTGGTGCATTTTTACTTTTTTCCCGCATATCCGGCAGCTGAAATTTTCTTCCAGATTGCTAAAGCAATTAGGACAAAGAAATATTCCGTCTTTCAAAACCATGTCGTTGCGCTCACAGCGGTTGCACCAGACATCTACATCTGTCCGGTCTAGCTCACCGTGTCGAGGGCATTTAAATACTATTTTTTGTTCAGGATTGTCTTTTGACATAAATCCTCCTTTGATCCTTTTTTAAAATAATATATCCGCCATATTTCAGCGGATGTTAAAAAAGGATATACTATAAGTAAATAATAAAAATCATATATATAGATAACCATCTATGTGTTATTTTGTCAAGGGGGTTTTTTACAACACGGGATATCATGTTTGGTTTTGGAGGGAAAAAGTGTTAAAATAAGCTGTTCTTTTAAATATGGGGCTTGCCTAGATAACGTCTGTTAAAATAGACGAAATGGTTGAAATACAGGCA
>CAYNBK010000120.1:0-3064 GCA_964395485.1 uncultured Pseudomonadales bacterium | reverse complement strand
AAGGATTTTAACCTAGAGGTTTATGTGCCCAATTTACAGCCGATAGCCTACCAGTACTTATTTGATTGGTATGGAAGTGGTAAGTATAATTATATTCCTTCCAAAATAGAGGAGAAGCAGTTGTTTTTTGTGCTTGAACCGGGGAATGATTATTGGCGAGAGGATTGGCTTAAATTAAGAGAAAATGACGGGGTTTTGTCTGCCATTTATAAAGTAGGTATAATTGAAATACAAAAAAGAACAAGGGAATAATGTCGAAAATGTATTTATCTATCGTAATACCGGCTTATAACGAAAGTAAAAACTTTGAAAAGGGCGCATTGGAAAAGGTGAGGCAATACCTGAATTCGGTAGAATACGCTTATGAAGTGTTAGTGGTAGATGATGGGTCTACAGACGGAACCCAAAAGCTAATTGAAGATTTTTGTAAAAAAAACAAGCATTTTAAGTTTATTGCGCAGGCACACAGGGGGAAGGCTTATACTATATATAATGGTGTTTGCAGGGCAAAGGGGGAACTGGTATTGTTTACAGATTTTGACCAGGCCACTCCTTTAAAAGAAGTAGAGAAGCTAATTTCTTATATTGAAAAGGGTTATGAAATTGCAATTGGTTCAAGGGAGATAAAGGGAGCAAAAAGAGAAAAAGAGCCTTTTTACCGCCACCTGATGGGCAAAGGATTTAATATGGTGGTAAGGTTGGTTGCTCTAGGAGGGATAGCAGATACTCAGTGTGGATTTAAGCTCTTTAAAAGAGATGTAATTCAAAAACTCTATGCCAAGACTTGTGTTTATTCTCCTAAAAGTGATAAAGTGCTTAAACACGCTTTTACCGGTGCGGTAGATGTAGAGTTATTGTTTATTGCAAAAAAAATGGCTTATAAAGTTGCAGAAATACCGGTAGCTTGGGAATATTATTCTACGGTTCGGGTTAATCCCATTAGAGACTCGCTTTTAATGTTTTTTGACGTTTTGAAAATAAGACAGTGTGCACTGCTGGGCAAGTATGAGTAAATATTTTAAAGCAGTAGTTTATACCGGTTACCTTGTTGCTTTGCTTGCTTTGCTATTTTATAGCTACTCTCAGATCGATTTGAATCTTACTTTAAGCAGCAACAGCCTTTATCAAAAGATACAAAATGCCCTGATTTGGTTTGGTTATTATCAAAGGCCGTATTCGAGCCTAATTTTTATCGCTATTTTAATATTTTTGACTGGCTTTTATAGAGTCTTTTTAAGACAATCCCAGTTGAGAATTAAGTATTTATTTTTACTGCTTAGTGTGCTGGTTTTTGCTTATCCTTTACTTTCGCATGATATTTTTAATTATATTTTTGACACCAGAATTTTACTGCATTACGGACTTAATCCTTGGACGCACAAAGCATTGGATTTTCCCGGAGATACTTGGGTAAGGTTTATGCATTGGACTCATAGAAATTATCCTTATGGACCAAGTTGGTTACTGGTTTCTATTCCCTTTTATTTATTTGGTTTGGGGAAGTTTAGCTTGACTTTTTTATCCTTTAAATTGAGCAGTTTTATATTTTATTGTTTGACTGTTTGGGCTTTATATAAGTTTACTAAGGATAAAAATACTGTAGCATTTTATGCATTTCATCCTTTGGTTTTGCTGGATTTTTTGGTATCTGCCCATAACGATATGGTTATGATGTTTTTTGCTTTATTTAGTTTTTTGCTTTTAAAACAAAAAAAGTACATATTAAGTTCAGTAATTTTAATTTTGTCGATTGGTGTAAAGTATGTGAGTGTAGTTTTTTTGCCGGTTTGGTTTTACGGTTTTTACATGAGTATTAGAAATAATAAGTTAGAGTATGATAAATTAATGGCGATAAATTTTTGGCTTTCAGTCTTGGTGGTAGTGCTCGTGAGCATAAAAAGAGAGTTTCAGAGTTGGTACCTGCTTTGGCCTTTGGTTTTTGCAGCTTTAAACCCTAAAAGCAGTTGGAGTAAAATTCTTTCCTGGTTTGCAGTGTCGGTGATGTTTTTATATGTGCCTTTTATATATTTCGGAGAGTGGCAAAAACCAATAGCAAATATTAAAACGATTATTGTGGTAGTTTCTTTTTTAGTGCCGGTTTTAGTTTTTGCCTTTCTAAAGATAATAAAAAATTTTAGTTTAAAAAATGCTTAAAAAAAAGTTTTTACACACTGTTTTAACTTTTGCTGTTTTTGCCGCTTTTTTTTCGGCTGTTTGGAAAAAGAGCGATCTATTTATGAGGTTTGATGCCAAGTTTTTTGAAGAAAAATTTAATAAGTCGCAGTGGAGAGACCCAAACTCTAAAGAAAAAATATCTGATGCCGATTTGTATATTTATGCCGGGACTTATTATTTAAATGGAGGAGATATAACAGTCGTAAATCCCGAGACACCACCTTTTGGTAAATATATAATTGGGCTAATTTTAAAAATTCTGCCATATCCTAACTTGTTGGGTATTTTGGCCAGTTTATTTTTTTTCGTGGCCGTATATTTGTTGGTTTCAAAAGTCGAGTCCAGTCCGTCTGCCTTGTTGGTTTTAGTTTTGCTTAGTTTAGATCCTCTGTTGAGGATGCATTTTGTCGGGTTTGAGTTTTTAGATATGTTTTATGCGGGGTTATTAATATTGTTTGTATACTTTTTTTATAAATTTATGAAAAAACAGAGAGCTTTGGATCTGATTTTGGCGGCTTTATACCTGGGTATGGCCTCCGGTACAAAAGCTTTTTTGTCTACCTGGGTGATTGGTTTGGCTTTTGCTTTTTTGCTTTTGTTTTTCTCAAAAATAAAAGCAAAGGTATTAAAGTACGCGATGTTTGGCGCTTTTAGTAGTTTGACAGTTTGGGGGAGTTATGTCAGATTTTTCTGGAATAAACCTTCGCTTTTATCATGGTTAAAGCTGCAAAAGTGGACGCTAAACTTTTATCAGATTGGGTATCAGAAGTCGTTTTGGTATAATCCTTTAAGCTATATGTTTGTGAATAAGTGGCTTGTGGACTGGCAGCCGCAAGCTATAGTTTTGCCTTACTGGTCGTTTTTGTGGCCGTTGGCTTTTTTGGTGTTT
>CAYNBK010000119.1:0-3084 GCA_964395485.1 uncultured Pseudomonadales bacterium | reverse complement strand
ATAGCGGTTTGGTCCCATCTGGGTATCTGCCTGGGTGAATCCGGCTGTCTGGGGTGAGTAGTAGCGGGCGTTGTAGTAGTATAGGCCGGTTTGAGGCTGGTCAGAAACTTGGCCGGTGTACTGACGCTCTGTAGTATTTTGGCTCTCCGGCTCACTAGCCCTAGTTTGCCCATAAGGGTAGTAGTTTTGCTCGCTGACCATATTTCCCTGCTCATCGGTGACCATGGCAGTACTGCCCAGGTGGTCGGAGTGGATGAAAAACAGTGTTTCCCGGGCAAAGACGGGAAAAGGAGGGAAAAGAAAAAAGAAGATGAAAAGTGACAGTAGTTTGATATATTTCATTTATGTTTAAAATAGGTTATGATAAAGGAAAAGTCAAGTGGTGGAATTTTTTTTGTGTAACTTTGCATTCTAATTGCAAAATTACACAAAATGTGTTATAAATAAAATATGTATTATTCTAGGCAAATTTCGCCAAAGGTTTCCAAATTGGCAAAAGGCTTTCCAATAATTGTCCTTACTGGCCCAAGGCAGTCTGGAAAAACTACTTTTATCAAACATTACTTTCATAAATACTCCTATTTTAATCTGGAAAACCCGCAAACACGAACCTTAATTGCCAACGATCCGCAACAATTTTTCCAGCAAAACCCAGAAAAGATTATTATTGATGAAGTACAAAGGCTGCCTGAGCTTTTTTCATATATCCAATCGCATGTTGATAGCAACCCCAAAATGGGAACCATCATCTTGAGCGGATCACAAAACTTACTAATATCTGAAAAAATCAACCAATCGTTAGCTGGCCGGGCTGCCTACCAAACTCTTTATCCATATAGCTTAAACGAACTGCAAAAGCATAAACTGGATATAAAAAACCGTTATGGACAAATGATCAAAGGATTTTATCCGGCTTTATATTCCCGAAAAATCAGCCCTCAGGATTACTATGCACAGTATATAAGTACTTATGTGGAAAGAGATGCCCGCTTAATAAAAAATATTCAAAACCTGTCTTTGTTCCAGAAGTTCATAAGCCTACTGGCGGGTAGAGTTGGACAAGTCTTGAATATATCCTCCTTGGCCAACGATGTGGGCCTCAGTCCCAATGCTACCGGTGACTGGATTTCTATCCTGGAAGCAAGCTATCTAGTTTTCAGATTGCAGCCATATTATCGGAACTTTGGCAAAAGGCTGATAAAATCACCCAAAATTTATTTTTATGATACTGGCCTGCTATGCTCCCTGCTAACTATTTCCTCGACAAAAGAATTGATAAGCCATTATGCAGTTGGCAGTATTTTTGAAAACTTTATTGTTGCCGATATCAAAAAAACATTAAGCGTGAAAGGCAAGCCAAATATCTACTTTTACCGTGATAGCCATGGCAATGAAATAGACCTGCTAGTCCAAAAAGGCAACACTATTATCCCGGTTGAAATAAAAGCTTCCAGCACTTATAATGCCAGTTTTTGGAAAGGCCTTGCCTACTGGCGCCAAAACATCAATAAAAAAGCGGCCGGCTATCTTATTTACGGAGGACGCTATAAACAAAAAGTCAAACAGGATTATCTCATAGGATGGGAAAGTGTTAAAGAAATAAATTTGGAATAGGGACCTGCCGGTCGATAAAAATTATGAAGCATGGCAACGCAGTTTGATAAACCAACAGCTAATAACAAATCTCAAGACTTTTCCCAAAAACAATCCTCGAAATTAAAAAGCTTGTTTTTGGTCATTTAATACCACTGGGGCTTATCACTTTTTACAGACTTTACAACATCTTTTTGATCTAATAATATATAAGGCAAGATATACAAACCGCTAAGCTTAGCGAATCCCCTGCTTTCATAAGGATGGGCCCAGCCAGCTTTTTCTAGACTATTCATTAAACTGTCTTGAATATTAACTTTACCAATAATTGGAACTTCAAAATCAGCCCCCCCCTCTCTGTCAAAATCATATTTGTCATAAAAAAACATCATTGGATCTTCTAAAACTACAGTAAGCGTAAATCAAATTTACCACTTTTTGAAAATAATTTGATTTTCGCTTAGTATGCTAATCTGCTTGCAGATTAGTTTATTTAAATACAAATTCAATTTTTATATTATTGGCAAAAAAAATACAAATTTGTTTTGCCAGTACTATACATAGATCATATTGTCAAACCGTATTTTATTTACTCTTCTGCCATCAAATTTAACAGTATAATTCGCAAATACATAATCGAACTCATTACCCATTAACATTAAATCATCGCGGGAAACTCCAATATACATCCCCCCGTAATCTTGCTGAAATAGTATCTTGTCGCACCAGCTTTCAGCTTGCAAATTTGAACATTCGCGATTAATATATTTATTTTTACTTTCAAAGTCATAATCATCAGCATATTCCCACGGCCTACCAGTTAATTTATCGGATACATCTAATAAGGTATTGGTGGCGTCAGGATGTAAATAATAAAACATAGCTTCGGCCTCATTTCTATAACCCATTTCGCTGGCTATCAACCAAGAAGATTCGGCAATAAATCGAGCTCTTATCAAATCAGTAAAACCGGGGTCATCTGAAGGATTAAATATGCTTTGTTTTACTTGCTCAAAATCAATTTTTGATTGAATCAAATAACTGCTTTTTTTACAAAGCAGCTTAAATAAAGGATTAGAAATATTCTCGCAAGAAAAATTACCCGTTGGGTCAACTTTGTTAACAGGATTTGACTGAACATAGCTATACCGATTTAGCCCTTCCGCAGTATCTGCCTAGGTGAATCCGGCTGTCTGGGGTGAATAATACCGTACGTTGTAGTAGTAGAGGCCGGTTTGGGACTGGTCAGAAACTTGACCGGTGTATTGGCGCTCTACAGCGCTCTGGTTCTCCGGCTCACTAGCCCTAGTTTGCCCATAAGGATAGTAGTTCTGCCGGTTGACGATGTTCCCCTGGCTATCAGTGACCATAGCAGTGCTGCCTAGGTGGTCGGAGTGGATGAAGTAGGTGGACTGGGCAAAGACGGGAAAAGGAGAGAAAAGAAAAAAGAAGATGAAAAGTGACAGTAGTTTGATATATTTCATTTATGTT
>CAYNBK010000118.1:0-3121 GCA_964395485.1 uncultured Pseudomonadales bacterium | reverse complement strand
TTAACAACTGAATTGTTAAAGAGCGAATATTAAGGGTTATTTTGCTACTTGTCTAATACTTAAAGCTAATTGTTATTATACTACATTTAAGAAAAAATATAAAGCTCCTCCTTTGCTCTGGTTACTGCCGTGTAAAGCCATCGGCGCCACTCTTCCTCATTCATCCGAGGGAATCGCTCTTCCAGTAAAACCACTCTCCTGGCTTCACTTCCTTGTGCTTTGTGTACAGTTAGCGCATAACCAAAATCGAACAAATCTCCTTTCATAATAAATCTTCTTTTTGGGGTAAAATTCAAGGCAGTCGGGCTATTAAACTGCTCTGCGCTAATAAGTCCTTCGTAGCTAATAATCTCCCCATCCATTTTTATTTCAACCTTATACCAATTTTTATCTTCGGGCGAAATTTCCGCTATTGTCCCCAGCATACCGTTGAAAATTCCTTTTTCATAGTTGTTGCGCAAACAAATAACCCGATCGTTAGCCGCAGGCAAAATTTCAAAACCCAGTTTTTCTCTAATAAATGTGTTTATCTTTTTTCTGGTATGGTTATAGGCGCAAACAACCAACGTATCAGGATTATAATCTGACAATAAACTCTCCAGTCTATATCTGGCATCAAAATCATCCCGGGAAAATTTTATCACTTTGTCTGAATAGCGTCCGACAGGTATTTTCCCCTTTTCTCTTGCCTGTATAGAAAGATTTATTATTGGATTTTTTTTGGCTTGACGATGGATTTCTGTCAATAAAAGCATTGGCTTTTCCATTAGATTAAAACTACCCCTGATCGGAGAAAGTTGACCATGATCTCCTACGGCGATAATGGGAATTTCATATGACAGAAGGTGCTGCCAGATAAATTCATCTACCATGGAGGCCTCGTCAATTATTATCAAATCTTTATCCACTTTTTCTTTTTGCTTCCAACCTACAATTTCTTTTTTTTCATTGATAATAGGAGAATAAATCAGTGAGTGAATAGTGCCCACCGAGTCACGGGGAAAAATATTGTTTTGTTCCTGTAGTTTTTTTTGTAGTACCCTGGCTGCCTTACCGGTGTAGCTGACAAAAGCCACCCGTATTTTTTTGTCAATTTTGTTCAACTTTTTTCTTAATACCGCTATCAGGGTAGTTTTGCCTGTTCCGGCATATCCTCCAAGAGTAATATATTTGTTTTTCTTAACAGAAATCCAGAATAACATATCTTTTAGTACTTTTGTTTGATTTTTAGATAAAATTATCATATTTGAGTAAAAAAATATTAATTTTATTCCAAATTACCCCTTGCTTTAAACTCTTTGAGCTCCTCAACGCCTTAAATCAGTTTTTGAAAATATTTAGTCTAATGGTCAAGAACAGTTTGCCCATTTACTTCAAGCCTTATAGTGGTTTCTTTAAAGCTGATTGAATCGGAGTCAGTATTAATATCTGCTTCTATCAAAAGTCCTTTTTGAGTTTCAGTGGAAAAATATTGATCAAACACCATATTGCCCAGAGAATAATAGATCATCTTTCCCTTGTACTCCTCTTTTGTTTGAACCACATGTGGATGGGAACCAATAATAAAATCAGCTCCAGCGTCGATAAAACTATGGGCTAAATCTGTCTGCTGTGAGGTTGGAGTAGTTTCATACTCATTTCCCCAATGCGCATAAACTATCAAATAGTCTGAATACGGCCTTAGATTTTTTATGTTTTGTATTACACCTTCCAAATCAGGATAAACAAACTGGTTATAGTTTACAAAACTTATTTTTTTGCCTTTAAGCGATACTGTGATTGTTTTTTGTTCGTTTTCCCCGGTATCTCCAAAATAATCTATCCCATGGTCCTGTAAATACTTTTTTGTCTGTTTTACTCCTTCTTCGCCAAAATTATTAATATGGTTATTGCCGATACTTACCAGCTTAATGTTAAAACTATTTAAAAGCTTCCCTATTTTAGAAGAAAATGTAAAAAGAAAGTTTTGCGGTGATCCCACCTGCGACCCAACACTAACTGAAGCAAAGTCGCTTATCGGCCCTTCTAAATTGGCCACTGCCAAATCCTTGTCCATTAATACAACGCTTAAATCTCCCAGAATAAATTCATAGCTCTTTTTTTCTCCTGCCAGACGGATATTGCGGTCAAACATCATATCCCCGCCAAAAAGCAAACTGATCCCATCATTATTTTTATCATAACTGTTAATGTTGCTGTCTGCCGCTTCATCAAAAGTAGGATTCAAGTCAGAAAAATTAGTATATGCCGCCGAGCTTTCCTGGCTATTTTCTGGGCTAAACTTAACCGCCTTGTTATCCTGCTTTATTTTGCTTCCTTCTGTCTGTTTGCTAAGATATAAAAAAGACAGTATAAAAATAAAGTTTACAAAAAATAATAATACTAAAAACAGCCCCAGCAGCTTTTTTTTCTTTTCTTTAAAACCCGAAACAGGAATAATGTCAGATAAATCTTTCGGCTTTTTAATGAATTTCACTTGCGGCATAATACAAAAATAGCACAAATAGCCATCATACAATACAAATATAAACTCGCTTGTTGTTTTCTTCTGAACGGTAGTTTTTACGGTCCGGTGGCAATGGCAGTTATTTTCCAAATACTACCAATCTTTTTAATGGTAATCCAGCGTGTATTTTCCCCGTCATTCCAACCATAATATGGGATAGGGGCCAAAGCCGCTTCCGGTTTCATCTTCGCGTCCAGACTCACCCTATAACTTTCTGAATCATCTGTTGCTTGTGTTTTTTGAATCTCGCTTAAAGCCAAAGCTGAAAAGCTGTTAAATTGAACTCCCCAGGATTGCTTTTCACTGTCATCGGCTGTTAGGGATGTCTCCAGCATATCGACTGCTTCAACTACCCGGTTCTCATTAACAAGGTTTACAAATAAACTAATGACATCCTCTCCTGTGGGCAAGGGTACAGTATCGCTTGAGGGCTTCATATGGGCTGATTCGGACGCACATTCCCCGCGGAAAAAAGCCCATTCTTCACATTCATGGCCGTCCTGAAAAATGCAAAAACCGCTTTCTCCCCCCTGGCTGTCTTTTCTTATATCGAGTTTACCGCCTTTATCCAGGCAGTTTACCGATGCCGGATTGGCCATAGCGGTTTCACTGCTT